>NZ_JAVJUO010000131.1:0-217562 GCF_040220555.1 Coleofasciculus sp. C1-SOL-03 | reverse complement strand
TGGTTAAGGCTGATATCGAGCAACAACGCCGGGTATCAGCCAAGTGTAAGCGTTAACGGTTATCGATCAAAAGTTACACCGTGGACTTATACCAAGACAGAATTACTTGTGGGTAGGTTTGTCTAGGTTTTTAGAAGCGGTTTGTTCAAAGATGTGTAAGCCGAAGCGCCTGGATAGTTCCTCACATACTTTAATCCCTCGGATACTGTTCCCCCGCTTATCCAAGGGCGGTGAAAAGACGGCAATTCCCATTACACCGGGAACAACACCAATAATGCCGCCACCAACGCCACTCTTAGCCGGAAATCCGACTTTGTATACCCATTCCCCAGCAAAGTCATACATGCCGCAGGTAAACATAACACTGAGTAAATCCTTTACATAGGGGGAATGAATCGCTTGTTCTCCCGTCATCGGATTGACCCCATTGTTGGCAAGAGTGGCTCCCATCACTGCTAAATCGTGGCAGTTGATAATGACCGAACATTGCTGGAGATAAAGATCTAGGGTTTGTTTGATTCCTCCAGAAATCATGCCAAAATTTCGTAACAAGTAAGCAATTGCCCAGTTGCGATCGCCTGCTGTTTGTTCGGACACTAAGGTGGGCGTATCGACAAAAACCCGGTGTCCCACATAGCGGCGATACATGTCCAGGAGACGATTTAGCCGATGAGCCGGTCCTTTTCCCTCAATTAAATTGGTAATCGCGATCGCACCTGTATTTACCATGGGATTGTAGGGGCGCTTGGAGTTCTCTTCTACCTTGATCAGCGAGTTATAGGCATCTCCGGTTGGTTCCACATCAACTCGGCTTAACACATAATCCCGTCCCCAATCCGAAAGTGCCAACCCATAGGCAAACACTTTCGAGATCGACTGAATTAAGAACGGTTGTTCCCAATCCCCAACCGTGTAAACTTGACCATCGACGGTAACCACACAAATACCAAACCAATCGGGATTAATTTCCACCAGATCCGGTTCGCTTACATAAATTTTCCCTTGTCTCAGGGGAAGATACTGGCGATGCAGTTCCCGCAAATCGTTAATAAAGGACGTGGGACTCACATGCAACTGAGCGATCATGGCTGCTGAGTTGAGTTTTGGCATAACCCTGGGGAGAACTTCTCGCATCGGTAAAGTATTCGTTGTACCCTCATCAACTGCCCGTGACTGGGGATAGGACGGTGTTTGGGACATCGCCAATGGGTCATTTTTAATCGGCATATCGTTGTTACTGTCTAGGTCAATCCTGTCTGGGGAATTACCTGACATCTCAACGACTTTATCAAAGACATGAAGTCGCAAGTGCTTAGAGAGGGCTTCAAACACCTTGACCCCTCGCAGGCTTTTACTGTGTTCTCCTAGAGGAGGAGAAAACACAGCAATTCCCATTTGGTTGGGAACGACACCAATAATTGCCCCAGATAGACCACTTTTAGCCGGGAGACCGACTTTGTATGCCCATTGACCAGAGAAGTCATAAAGACCACAGGCGTACATAACGCTGATTAAGTTTTTCACATAATCGGCTTTCAAGGCGCGTTCCCCGGTGATCGGATTGATGCCAGCATTTGCCAGCGTCGCCGCCATCACCGCTAAATCCCGACAATTGACCATGAGGGCGCACTGCTGGAAGTAAAGGTCGAGAATGTCATCAATCTTGCCTTCGAGCAAGCCAAAATTCTGCATGATATAGGTGATCGCCCGATTCAGGTTATCGGTTTTCTTCTTGGACTGGAAGAGCGCCTGATCGACTTGCACGTCTCGACCTGTATAGCGGCGGAACATACGCAGTAAGCGAGTTTGCCGCTCAAATAAATCTAAGCCTTTAATCAGGCTGGTGGTGGCGATCGCCCCCGCATTCACCATCGGATTATATTTTCGCTCTTGGATCTCCTCATGTTCGATAATTTCATTAAAGGGTTCTCCGGTTGGTTCAACCCCAATGCGTTCCAAAACATAGTCCAGTCCCCGATCTTCGAGAGCCAGTCCATAGACAAAGGGTTTTGAAATTGACTGAATCGTAAACGGGATCGACGTATCACCAACGCTATAAACCTGACCATCCACCGTCACCACCGTAATCCCGAACCAATCCGGATTCGCTTGTGCCAACTCTGGGATATAGTCGGCGACGAATCCCACTTTCAGAGGCTGATATAAGCGATGCAATTCTTGGAGAATATCGGGCAACTGCTCCGTTATTTTGGCTAGTGTTTGCAACTCGTTGGTGTTGATCATCCTGGTCTGCTATGTCCGGACTGGCTTAAATTTTCTTCATAAAGTAATTTATCTTAGTCAAGGCGGATAAACAGCACAGAATGAACAGTCAATCCGGTACAGTTCAGCCCGTGGTAAGATTAACTCGCTTTTACTGTACCTGAAGCAACGCGGGGATCAATCCCTGTCGTTCACCCAATCAGGCAGTTGACGAATGTCCCTAATTAGCAACAATCTCAACCGCATGAAGCAACTCGACGTTCTGAAAAACTACGCCAAAGCTGTAGCGATTGGTGCTTATGACCATCATTCTCCCGGTCTATTTGGTAAACATGACAATGTGAGACGGTTATGGGAAGACCGCTTTAACCGTAATGTCATGAGTCAGTTTCTCAGTCCCCTGGTTACCCAGAAGCAAGAGGCAGGAACCGAGCTTCGGGTGATGGATTTGGGCTGTGGTGCAGGAGAGGGGTTAGGTATCCTGACGAGTTTACCCCAAACTCCGCTAACACTGGATGCTCAGGTTAAGACGGTGCTGGATTATCAAGATATTGGTCACTACAAGGGTGTGGATATTAGTCCAGCGATGATTGAGAAAGCTGCGACTCTTCATGCTCACCACCCGCAAACTAAGTTTGAAGTCGCGGATTTGAATGAAGGGCTACCTGTAGCTGTGGGGGAACCTGCCTACGATATCTACTTTTCCTCCTACGGGGCATTGTCTCACCTCAATGATCGCGCATTAGCCAACCTGATTGGCAATATTTGTGACCAGATGGGAGATAAAGCCATTTTTGTGGGTGATTTTCTGGCTCGCTATTCCTATGAGTGGCCCCGCTACTGGGGAGAATCCAATGGGAAGCAATCTACGATGAATACCTACTCGATGTCCTACATTTATCCCCCAGATGCTAGGGGCGAAATTGAGGTGGAACGATTCGAGATCCGGTATTGGGGGGGCGAGGAGTTCGATCAGTTTATCCACGCCGTAGCTGAGAGTAAAGGGGTGAAGGTTTCCCGGCGACGATTGTGCGATCGCTCGATTTTGGTGGGTCGCCACATGAATACCCGTGAATTTAATCCGGAAGCCCCGCCAATTCGGGCGGCGATTAACTCTCTCCATGAAATCAACTGTCGCACCGATCTGTCTCAGTTGATTTTTGAGTATCGTCCTCATCCGGATCATCCTCACATCAATCGCTTCTTCTCCAATTTTCAAGAGGCTTGGAATGCCGTCGTTTATGCCTGCATTGAGGCTCTAGATCAGTGGCGCAACCCTCATAAGTTACTCGCTGAACCGCAAGCGGGTTATCCCCCTGTTGTCGAAGACGCGATCCGCACCATTCGCAACGTGGTACGCACAGCACCGACACTGTGTTTTGAAGACCCTAGAGCCAATTTAGTTGAACCCCAACTTGCCTATTTGTTGCGGAATCTAGAGTGGAACCTCCAGCAAGGTTTAGGAACTGCCCATGGACTTTTGGTCGTCTATGAGTTTTCCAAATAAGGCTTGACAGTGGTACGTTTTTAAGGTAGTCAATGAGTAGAGATGTTTCGGTGCAACGTCTCTACCGCACTCACTCAAGAATTAAGTCGGGATTCTAAATAAGTATTGTGATCAGGAGAGAGAACAGGGAAAAGCCACAAGGCATTGATGGCTAAAAGATGTATACTTAGTGATATAAGAATTTATACTACTTATTGAATTCCAAAGGAGACCTCATATCAGTTATGGTAGGGTGGAAGTAATAGACACTTTCGCGTCTAGCATTTAGGCGCTATATTGCTCAGGACATATCTTGCATTAGCTTGGCAGCTTCGCTACAAATTGTTGGCTTCAGAAAACTTGCTCTGAGCAACGAAGAGTCAGGAATTCGCCACCAAGCCAATAGCAAAATTAAAGCAGTCTTATGTGGCTTGTTTTCACCGTAAATGAGCCGCATAAAATTCCTTTTGCCTTCTTTTAATTTTCAAAAGACGTAGCCTACTACGTCTCTACTTCTGAATAGCGATACTCGCTGAAAACGGTAGTGCCTTTCACATTTATCTAGTCCGACAAAAGAAAACAGCACCATACTAAGTTTTGTGAACAAACCTCAAACCCTTACTGTTCCCTGATCCTTCCTAATCTCAACCGTTCACGTTAATTGTGTCCACCTACTTAAACCTTATGGTTAAAATCAGTTTGTTATCTTCAACGCCGCTTTGGTTTTTCCATTTAGTTCCTTACAAAATAGGAGAATGCTTTTTCATTAACCTGCTTCCCCTATTTATCATACAAGTCGTTGGTGGAAGTATCACCGATGTAGGTAAAACCAATTCCTTAGTCTCCCTGGCTGGTGTGGTTGCTTTTATCCTGTGGGGCAATCTCTCTGACCGATTAGGATGCCGTCGCCCGTTTCTAATTCTGGGCTACATCGGATTTGCTTTGTGTATGTGGCGGATTGGTGTGGCAGACAATTTGGTTCAAGTGCAGCAATTCAGTATAGTGGCAGGATTTGTGATGGCAGCCATTATTCCTGTATCCACTGCCCTCGTATTAGACACTATTCCCGAAAAACAATGGTCTAAATCTTTTGGTCGGTTTTATTTGATTGGGGGTTGGAGTTTTGTTATCGCTTTAATTGGCGGCGGGATTTGGCAAGAACTTGTCTCGGATTCGTGGGGTACTGTCTCAGCGATGCGAAGTTTATTTATTTTTGCATCTGGGGCAACATTTCTCAGCTTGATTCTCTGTTTAATCTGGGTAAAGGAACCGCCGCAGGTTCGTTCCAATCGCCTATTTAGCCCATCGTTACTCGGACGACTCTCTGTCGGTGTGATTGAACGGCGAGTGCTGTTTTATCCATCCCGGATGATTTACTTTATCCTGCGTCCAGAGTGGTTAAATCAGGTACATCAAAAACTCTATAGTCCCCTGAATCTTTATTACCTTTGTTCGGCTCTATTTTTTCTAGCGGTTCAAATTGTCTATCTTCCCTTCCCGATTTTTCTGGCTGAGGTTTTGGGAGCGACCAATTCCTTGATTTTATTAATTATTTTTGGCAAGGCGTTGATTGAGGCATTTCTCTATTTCCCTATCGGTCGGTTCGTGCAAAACCATGACAGTATTAGATGGCAAACTCTGGGAACAGCCGTGCGGGTGGCAGTTTTTATTGTTTTTACCCTTCTGGCATTTTTCAAGCCAACACCAGCGAGTTTAGTGATGATTGGATTTGCTCATCTGTTTACGGGTGTAACCTGGGCTGTGATTAATGTTGCCAGTACTCTTTCAGTCGCAAGTCTGGCAACCAAAGGTGAGGAAGGAATGGCGCTGGGAGTCTATAATTCCATTATTGGGGTGGCAACAATGGTGGGTTCTCTTGTCAGCGGTTATATAGCGGCGAGTTTTGGATATAGTTGGTGTTTTGCCACGGGTACAGTGTTGACGGGGTTAACGGTTGTTTGTTTTTGGTTACTTGAATTAATTATGCACAGTCACCATAGAAAAGTTCTGTCATTCCGATGATCAAGATGTAGTCAATGCCTGGAATAAATTGCTTAAGAAATAGCCGAGAACTAAAGTTCTAGCTAAAAGCTAAAACCCGTTAAAACGGGTTCAAAGACTTAAATTGTCCGCTAAAATTTACTTGGGGCTTGCTGCACAAGCCTGAAACCCTGACAAAGGGCGTAGCTTGCTTCTCAAGGGTAGCGAGTATGACGAATGACGAATGACAAATGACAAATGACGATCTCAGCCGTTAACTTTAATTGTCCCCACCTACTTATGACTCTTCTGACAATTGCTCTAATTCTCGCAACGCCTGTTGACCTGCACCCACGGCTAATCCCATCACTCCGCCAATCGTGGCATATTGATACATGGCATTGGGTCGCTGATCCGCATGATTCATTTCAGCCACCCCAATGCCTAAAATTACCCCCGCAATACCAGTGATAACGCTGGAAAAAATAATTCGCTTACTATTCATTTTCCCTAACCTAAACTGAAAAAACTGTAGTGATCTGAGGTATTCTACGTTTACGTTTACCAAAGATTAGGGAAAATGGGGTTCTCAAGTCAAGTTTTGCAACAAAATTATGGCTTTGTTAACATTGCCTAACTTTTGTTTATACTTTTTGATGAATTCTGTGGCATTCCTTTAATTAATATTACCGCATTGTTACTTCAGGTTTCGGCTCAAGCTCTTGTGACTCCGGTGTCTTCTGGTTTTTGCCAGGGGAATTAAATAAGCGATCGCTCCCCGATTTGATCACAATATAGAGGATAGGAACCACAAATAGACTCAGGAATGTGGCGACAAACATTCCCCCGAACACCGCCGTCCCCAAAGATTGGCGGCTTCCTGACCCTGCACCCGTGGCGATGACGAGGGGAAAAATCCCGAACAATGTAGAAATTGCTGTCATTAAAATCGGTCGCAAACGCTGCTGCGCCGCCTCAATCGCCGCTTTCCTCAGCGTCAGCCCTTGTTCTCGTAGCTGGTTGGCAAATTCTACAATCAGAATCGAGTTCTTACTGGCTAAACCAATCAGCATCACCAAGCCAATATCACAGTAGACATCCTTGGGTAAACCCCGCAGAGATTGCGCCATTAGCGCTCCCAAAATCGCCAAGGGAACCGCCAATAGAATAATAATCGGGTCGATATAACTTTCATATTGAGCCGCCAACACTAAGAATACAAAGACCAAGCCAAAGCCGAAAATAATCGTCGCTTGATCTCCCGACTGGATTTCCTCTAGCGATAATCCAGACCATTCATAGCCTAATCCCGGCGGTAATACCTCGGCGGCGACTTCTTCCATGGTTTGAATCGCATCTCCAGAACTAACTCCCTGCGCGGCTAAACCATTAATTTCAATTGACCGGAACAAGTTATAGTGATTAATGGTTTGCGCCCCTGTCGTTTGTGTCACCGTGACCAAATTCCCCAAGGGAATCATCTCATCTCGTTCGGAACGCACATAGAGTTGATTAATATCCTCCGGGTTTGAACGGAATTGGGCGTCAGCTTGGACATAAACCCGATAGGTGCGTCGTTCCAGGGTAAAGTCATTCACATAACGCGACCCTAAATAGGTCTGCAACGTATCAAAGATATCATCAATATCCACCGCCAACGCCTTCGCCCGGTTACGGTTCACCTCAATTTGCAACTGGGGGGTATTGGCTTGATAAAAACTCACTACCTGATTTAAATTAGGATTCTGATTCGCCGCACCTAGCAATTTTCCCATGTTTTCAATTAGCGAATCTAAGCTAAAATTACCTCGACGGTCTTGCAGTTGAAATTGAAACCCGTTGAAACTTCCTAATCCCCGAATAGCAGGCGGGTTCAAGGGCAAGACTCTGGCTTCTTTAATCCCAAACAAAGCACCTCGGACTTTATTAATCACGGCTTCAGCAGATTGAGACGGATCAGTTCGTTCTGACCAAGGCTTCAGCGTCGTAAAAACGATACCACTATTTGCTGTATTGCCACTAAAGCTAAAACCACCCACGGCAAACGTAGCCCTGATTTCATCCAAGGGCAAAATAATATCTTCAATCTGCTCAATCACATCATGGGTGTAGTTGAGCGACGAACCCTCTGGTCCTTGAACAATCGTAATAAAATAGCCTTGGTCTTCATCAGGGAGAAACGCACCTGGAACCTTATCGTAAACCCAAGCTGTTAATGCCAACAAGCCAATAAACGCCACAATCACCAGGGTTTTCACGCGAGTCAGGATAATCAGCAATCGCCGATATCGCCGCTGCATTCCGTCTAAGAACCGATTAAATCCGTCAAAAAAGTGACCCCAAAACCCCGTCGCCTCTGGCTTTTGCCGCAAAATTAAACCAGAAAGGGTTGGCGTCAGCGTCAGCGCCATAAACGTGGAAACGGCAATTGAAAACGCAATCGTTAACGCAAATTGTCGATATAACGCCCCCGTTGTTCCCGGAAAGAATGCCACTGGAACAAACACCGCCATTAACACCAAGGACGTAGCAATAATTGCCCCCACCAATTCCCGCATGGAAATAATCGCCGCTTGTCGAGATTTGATTCCCCCCCGTTGAATCTTCGTGGTGATATCTTCAACCACCACAATCGCATCATCCACCACCATCCCCGTGGCGAGAGTCAATCCAAACAAGGTCAAACTATTAATCGAAAAACCAAAAATATTGACAAAGGCAAACGTACCAATTAAAGACACCGGAATCGTAATCGCCGGAATAATTGTGGTGCGCCAATCCTGTAAGAACACAAAAATAACCAACACCACCAAACCCACGGCTTTAAACAGGGTGAACACCACTTCCGAGAGGGACTGATTCACATAATCGGTGGTATCAAACCCAATATCATAAGTCATCCCCACCGGGAACTCCGTCGCCAATTTTGCCATTTCCGCTTTCACCGCATCGGCGACTTCTAAAGCGTTACTCCCAGGAACGGCAATAATCCCTAATCCAACCGCTTCATTTGCCCGAAATCGCAGGAACGTGCCATAACTTTGCGCCCCTAATTCCACACGTCCCACATCGTTAAGTTTAATCAGCGTGCCATCTTCATTCGTAGCTAAAATCAGTTCCTCAAAATCTGAAACCGTTTCCAAGCGGCTAATTGCCCGTAAATCAATTTGATATTGTTGTCCCTCTGGCGCGGGGGGTTGACCGATACGCCCTGCGCCCACCTGGATATTCTGTTCCCGCAATGCATCAACCACATCTTGCGCCGTCAGATTCCGACTCGCCAGACGTAGGGGGTCAAGCCAAAGCCGCATCGCATAAGTACGTTCACCAAAAATTTGTACATTCCCCACCCCATTCACTCGTTTTAGGGCGTCTACCAAATATAGGTCAGCGTAGTTACTTAAAAAGAGATTATCGTACTCACCATTTTCTGAATACAAACCAAATCCCATCAGGAAGTTAGTGGATTCTTTATTAACGGTTACCCCAGTTTGGAGTACAGATTCTGGCAATTGGGGTTCAGCTAAAGAGACGCGATTTTGAACATCAACGGCGGCAATATCTTGATCTTTGTCTGGGGCAAAGGTGATATTAATCGAACTGGTGCCATCATTGCTACTACTAGATGTCATGTAGCGCATTCCATCAACACCGTTAATTGACCGTTCTAAAATAGTCGTTACGGCATTTTCCACGGTTTGAGCATCGGCACCGTTATAGTTGGCTTGGACACTCACTTGTTTGGGACTAATATCAGGATATTGGGCAACAGGAAGCGTGGGAATACTAATTGCTCCGATTAACAGGACAATCAGGGAGCAAACCGTTGTAAATACAGGTCGTTTAATAAAAAATTCAACAAACATTTTTTAGGGAATGGGGAATGGGGAATGGGGAATAGGGAATGGGGAATGGGGAACAGGGAACAGGGAACAGGGAACAGGGATGTAGGGGCGGGTTTTACCGATAACTTATGGCTACACAGTGACAATTTGACTAAACCCGCCCTTCTAGATGCACAGGGAAAAAACAAAGGACGAATGACCAATGACATAAGACCAATAACTAAGAATCTGGCATAATCGCAGCGCCATCGGATAAATTAAGGATACCGGAGACAACGATTCGATCGCCCGGTTCAATCCCCTCGATCACTTGGTATCGATTCCCTTGAATATCACCCAATGTCACAGGGCGTTGCTTGGCGATGAGTTCAGGTGCGCCCGGTTTGGCTTCCTCTGGCGGTTGCGCCACAAACACAAAAGGTTTCCCCGCCAGACGCGATACAGCATTGACGGGAATTAACACACCCGGACGTTTTTCCCAGATGACTCGTGCATCCACTTTCTGTTGATCGTACAGGCGACCATTTGGATTAGAAAATGTGGCTTTTGTCAAGAGGGTTTGGGTATTTTTATCCACTTGCGGTGAAATAAAGCTAATCCGCCCTGTTGCAATGGGGGGTTCACTAGCCGGGACACCTTGGTTCCGTAACTCCACGGTGAGTCCCTGACGCATCCTCTCTTTGTCCTGTTCGTCAATGGGAATTTCGACTTCTAAGGTTTGGTTTTGAGTAATGGTGGTGAGGGTATCACCCACATTTACATAGTCTCCCACTTTGACGAGAATATCCCCAACCACTCCATCAATGGGAGCGACGACGCGATTAAATTGCAACTCTTCCTGTTTTACCTCCACATCCGCCCTCGCACTAGACAGGTTGGCGGCGACTCTGGCTTCCGTGGCTTGAGCGGCTTGGACTCGTTGTTGAGCCACATTCAGGGCTTCCCTAGAGGCGGCTAAGGCTTGAGCGGCTGCATCACGGGCGGCAATGGCTTGATTGCGATCGCGGGTTTTATCATCGAGTTCTTGTCTGGGTTGAACCCCTTGAGATACCAACTGTTCGGCGCGTTGATAGTTCACCCGCGCCAGTTCTAATTCCGCTTCTCGGCTTTGCAATTCAGCGGCTTGGCGTCCCACTTCCGCTTTGAGACGGGCAATATCGGCTTGAGCGGCTCTGACTTCAGCTTTCGCATTATCTAGGGTAGCAGTTTGGGCATTAACATTGGCGATCGCACTTCTGAGTTCGGCTTCACTGCGTTCTGGCTTCAGTTGTAAAATTATATCGCCAGCTTGCACGCGATCGCCCGATGAAGCAACGATTCGGGTAATTCGACCCGCCGTTTCAGGTCGCAATTCCACCTTTTGTTCCGCCTCTAAGGTACTCACAAACTGAGAACTGTCTTCCAGCGTACTTGATTCGACTTGCTCCAGTTTCACGGGGACACCCTCAGGTTGCTGAGACGTTGGCGGTGAGTTATTTTGCAGTAAAAAACGCCAAGCCGCCCAACCACCAGCGCCGAACACAAAGAGGGTGAGTAACAACCCTAGCCATAATTTCGGCTTATTTGAGGATTTTCTTAGGGGTTGGTCGGCGTCAGAGATGATAGAATCCTCGGATTCCCACTCTGGGTTTGAAGACTTGGGAATGGGGGTTTGGGAGTCAGAAGATGCCATAGTTGTGTTCTGATGATGGAAGTACTCGGATTTTACGCGACAGTCCATCGTTGGATTGTGGGTTCAGATCGTGAGAACCGTCAGGCAATGCCATCCCTGGAGGGCTAAATCTGTCCTCACTTGTTTATACTACTTAAGACTTCGATAAAATATATCCTCCAGTCGGGTGTATCGAATGGGAGTGCAGGGGTGCGGCTCACAAGGGTAGGTTTTTTAAATTGGGGTTCAGGTAATACAAGGAAGACAAGTAGACCAGTAGACAAGGAAGAGTGAGAACGAAAAATAGGGCGTTTCGGCTTTTAGAAGTTAGTTAGACCGAACCGAATTCTGTACGGTTTTTTCCCCTTGTCTTCTTTCCTTCCTTGCCCTCCTTGTCTTGTCCCCACCTAAAATAAAAAACCTACACCTATCAGCGGGGGTGCGGGGGGGCTTTCGTAGGGGATTTGACTTTCGACTAATCAGAGCCGATCATCTCTGGGCGATCGCACTCCTGGCGATCAGCGGTTATGCATTTAAATTGGAAATGGGTAGCGAGCAAGATGCTCGCACTACAAGGATTTCCTCATTGTTTCGGTAATTGCGATTTCTAATCACAACTACTCTCTTTGTCCAACCACTTATGTAAATACCTTACATAGTTCACGCTATTAAGGTTTAAATGCCAAACAACTTACAACGATTCACGACACACCCCTTGGCTTTTTCTTTCTCCTTCGCTATTGACATTTCCTTCCCTTGACTCAATGTTGTTTTGGCTCAACTTGTCAAGGTCTGATAATTTAAACTATTCTTTGCCACAGAAAGGTTTAAATTTTCCAATCAGCCATGCATCTCAACAAAACGTCATAATTGCTCGTTTTTTACCCCTTTTCCCAAATAATCTACGAATTTTCAAGGGTTACGGCGATTGTGAGAGAAATGTACGATTTTCAGGTATACTATTTATGGTGGCTATTTTGTGGGTAAAAATAATCTAGTCACAGCTAAACCCCTTGAATCTTCGTAGAACTTTGTATAATTTCTGGTTTTCGTCTCACGCCCAACATCCCCTCGGACGCATGTATTTTATTAAAGTTTAGATAAAAATCATGACTAAGTATTGACAAAAACACAGATTACACAGAGAGAGGAGATAACAGGTTATGTGAATACTAAATAGTTAGGGACACAGATTGACACAGACAAGTAAATAATTTCCCCAACAATTCTTACAATTTATTGTAGCAGAGTCTATTTCAAAGAAACCGTCTTGAGAGAGTCTGTCCAAAACTGAATAGTCTTGAAATATTTTCTCCCAAGCTACATCATTGTTCGTTTTTCCTTGTTGTTCTTGTGAATTACTCATAATTTTTGACTAAAATTTCATCCACCTTGCCTCTTTTACTAGGATTTGAGTTTATCGCTCTAATCGCAGATACTCTAGTTTGGTTGTAGTCACGGTACAAATCGACAATAAAATCTGTGTAAGCATTACTGAGTAAAAATTTACAACCTCGACGGTTTAACTCATCAACTGTTTCCTTTAATCTCCTTTGTTCATCTCGATTAAATTTATTGACATCATAGCCTGTAAATGAAGCGCTATCGGAAATGGGATCATAAGGTGGATCGAAGTAAATAAAATCTCCTTTATTTGCTCCTTGAACAGCGTCTTTAAAATCTAGATTTAACAGTTCCACTTGGTTGGTGTTTAAATATTGGCTAACGGCTTTTAACACAGCTTCTTCTAAAATATTCGGTTTTTTGTATCTACCAAAAGGCACATTAAACTGACCTTGAGAATTTACTCTAAATAAGCCATTATAACAGGTCTTGTTCAGAAATATAATTCTTGAGGCTCGCTCGACTGAAGTCTTATTTTCAAAACTTTTATCACGATCCCAATCTCTAACCGCATAATAGTAATTTTTTTCATTTTCATGATTATTTAAATCATTAATGAGTTCATCTAACGAGTCTCTGATCACTTTATAACAATTCATCAGTTCTGCATTACGATCATTAATCACAGCTTTTTTGGGTTGCAAGGCAAAAAGGAGCGCTCCTCCACCCACAAAAGGCTCATAGTAGGTATGCCGATTTAGATCCTTGGGTAAATGGTTTTCTCGAATTACTGGAACTAGCTGTCTTTTCCCTCCCGCCCACTTTAAGAAAGGTTTTACTAGCTTTTTTGATTTATTTTTTCCCTTATTTGCCGATACCATTTTTTGCTGTTCACAACCAATAATCTCTAACAGTACTATTGTACAGGATAGCCAGCTTCATAAGAATTGACACGAAAAGCTGGGGGTAAGGGGATTAAGTATAGAATTTCAGTTGTCAAAAGAGTAAAGCTATTAGTGATTTTATTAAATTGCTTTAAAGATATATCTCCCCAAGCAAAATATGAAGATCTAGTGGGAGCCACAAAAAACAGAGGATTATCCTCGCTATCAGTGTTGCAAGCATTCCATAACTCCTGAGAAGACAGTTCCGATAGAAGCTGATTGCGGCAGTTTAAATAATCCTCAATAATTGCATTTTCTGAGTTAGCCATTTTGTGGAAAAGTAACAAGTTTGCAAAAGAGACAATATTGCTGATATGATTATACATCAATGTAAGTGCATCTATTGTACTCTAGTTTGTTGGCAAAATCGGTATCAGGCACACACAAGTCCTGTTAGCCAAGCCTTCTGCTTAAGATTAACTCACCACCAGACGCCCCAGGGTATGTCTCTACACTCAACACTCTCCGACTCCAGAAGAACGGGTTTTGAGGTAACATTATCATGAATAGTTAGCGCCAAATAGCCACTCAAAACCATGACCGAAAAGCGAAGGGTCAAGTCAGGGCGGGTTTAGTCGCATCTGGGTCAACCTAGAAAAGATAGTAGTGAAACCCGCCCCTACACATTCAAAATTTACAACTCAAACCGATTCAACTCATGTCTAAACTTCCTCCACTCAATACCGAAACCCTTTGGCAAATCTTGAACGAAGAACTGGATGATGATACCGTCAATCAGCTTGTCTGGCATTATTTGGGGTATCGTTATGACCCAGAAACAAGCCAATGGGATTGTACTAACGTACCTCCAGACTGGTATGAGAACTATCCAGAACCCCCCGACTTTATCGAGAGTCGTCCCGCCACCGTTAAACTCACTCGTTCGATTCCCAAGGAAAATAAACAGTTATTGAAAGAACAGTTAGGATTTAAAGGCTATAAAATCGGCGAATTTGGTCCGAGACAGACTCGTCGAGCTACGATGGCAAATTGGTTGTTAAGTTACATGAAAGATACGGGATTGAGCCAAGCGTGAATTCATTGATCACGACTAGCATCACCAGCTTAACACTCACAAACCCTGGGCAATGGTTTAGCGATCGCATCCTCCTGGCGGTTCCCATCGGCGAGAGTAATGGGAATGTGGCGGAAGTCGTCAGTTTCTTGATTATTCTGTTACTTGTCGCCACAGGCGTGGCGTTGATTTCGCGGCGATTCCGTATCCCGTATATTACAGGGTTAGTGTTAGCCGGATTAGCGATTACGGAACTCTTACCCAGTCGCATCGGCTTGGATTCAGCGCTGATTTTTAATCTCTTTTTACCGATTCTCCTGTTTGAAGCGGCAATTAATACCGATATTTCCCGCCTCCGTAGCACGATTAAACCGATTGCTTTACTCGCCGGACCCGGTGTGTTGATCTGTTCGGGAATTACTTCAGTTTTATTGAGACTTGAATTAGGGATTGATTGGATACCCGCCGCGATGGTGGGGGTGATTTTATCCATTACCGATACGGCTTTAGTCATTGCCGTATTTAAAGAGGTTTCGGTTCCCCACCGACTGGTAACTCTGGTTGAGGGAGAAAGCCTGCTCAATGATGATGTCGCGTTGGTATTATTTAGCCTAATTTTGACGATTCATGAAACAGGAGCCTTATCCGCGTTGGATGTGATTCAAGAATTTTTATTCGTGTTAATTGGCGGTGCTTTAGTCGGCGCAGCGTTGGGATATCTGAGTATTGGATTATTGAGCCAAACGGATGATCCCTTGGGCGGACTTTTGCTCACCGTGGCTCTGGCTTTAGGCGCATTCCAAGCGGGAGAGTTGTTACATGTATCCGGTGTGGTTGCTGTGGTAATCGCCGGACTTATTGTGGGTAATTTTGAGCATTCGCAGGTAACATCAGCCTCGAATCAGGTGACCTTATTTAGCTTCTGGGAATATGCTGGCTTTGGCGTTAATACGTTTATTTTCTTGCTCATTGGCTTAGAGATAAACATCATTACCATTTGGCAAACCTTACCCGCTATACTCTTAGCCTTCATTGCCTATCAAGTGGGGCGTTTGCTTACCGTTTATCCGTTGTTAGCCTTCGTCCGTTTTTTTGATAAACCGATTCCGATGCGTTGGCGACATATCCTATTAGCTGGTAATATTAAAGGTTCTCTCTCTACCGCCTTAGCCTTGAGTCTACCTGCTGATTTACCCGGACGAGAGACGCTGCTGGCGATCGTTTTGGGAATAGTTTTGGTTTCTTTGGTGGCACAGGGGTTAAGTTTACCGTGGATAGTGCGGCATTTGAAGTTATCCTATCGGTCAGAATCCTATCAGCAAATTGAAGAATTGCAAGCTCAACTGATGACAGCTAAAGCCGCACAGGATGAATTAGGCAATCTGCTAAAAACTGGAGTATTACCGAAATCAATTTACGAAGAAATGCGAGCGTCTTATCAACTGCGAGTCGCCACGGCTGATAGAACCTTGCGAGAAATCTATAACCAGCGTCCCGAACATTCACCCGAAAATCGGAGCGATCGCACGAAACTAGAAGCGATTCGGCGGCAATTACTTTTAGCAGAAAAAGGGGCGTTAACAGACGCCTTGCGGAAGCGAATTTTGTCTGAAGTCGTGGTACAAAAGCGGATTAAACGGATTGATGAGCTGTTGTTAAAGCTAGAAGATGATTAGTGCAGCACGGAACTGTAGGGGCGGGTTTAGAGACCATTGGTGTCAACTTTTGTCATTTGTTAGGGAACAGGGAATAGGGAACAGGGAACAGGGTAATGGGCTATAGAAATTTTGTCTCCAATCTCCCCAATCTCCCTCATCTCCCCCATCTTCCCCATCTCCCTCATCTCCCTCATCTACCTCATCTCCCTCATCTCCCTTCCCTGTTCCCTGTTCCCTCAATCGATGAAAGTGGTGCAAGTTTAGAACCAACGCCTAAAAAATCGATGACTTGGTGCAACAAGTCTGCTTTTGTCACCACGAGTATCGTTGATCCGGGTTCAAGTACCGTATTGTCATTGGGAATCACTAAATCCGCATGAGGATGGGATTGATAACCGATAATTAAGGAACCCTCTGGAAACCGAGAATTTTGAATAACTTGAGCCACAGTACGCCCTGCAACATCCGATTCCCCCGGTACTCCCAGTTTAAAGACTTCCACTTGACCCTGTTCATAGTGCATAATCGATTCCACTTCTGGATATTCGATCGCGTTAACCATGCGATTAACCGCTAAGTCAACCGTGCTAATGATATGATGAGCGCCAGCAATCCGTAGAGGCTCCTTAAAATCCCGTTGGCGGATGCGACTAATAATATGGGGAACGCCATAGTGTTTAGCCAGGGTAACCATTGCCAGATTTAACGCATCATCTCGCAGCACCGCCGCCATCGCATCGGCTTTGCGAATCCCGGCTTCGAGTAACACTTGGGTGGTGACAGCACTCCCTTCAAATGCCATCACCCCCACTTGTTCGCGAGCATACCGACAAGCCGCAGGATCTGCATCAATAATCGCGATCGTATGTCCTAATTCCACTAACTGCTGGGCTAAACTCAACCCCACTAATCCCGCGCCGCCGATTAATACGTACATGATTCTTTGTCATTTGTCATTTGTCATTTGTCATTTGTTAGGGAACAGGGAACAGGGAACAGGGAACAGGGAATAGGGAATAGGGAATAGGGTAATGGGCTATAGAAATTTTGTCTCCCATCTCCCCCATCTTCCCCATCTCCCTCATCTCCCCCATCTCCCCCAGCTCCCTCATCTTCCCCATCTCCCTCAGCTCCCCCAGCTCCCAGACGTGCCATGGCACGTCTCTACATTGTTCCCCCAGCTCCCCCAGCTTCCCCAGCTCCCCCAGCTTCCCCAGCTTCCCCTGCCTAGCGGATGACAGAGGCTGACGAAAAATGGTACAACATCTTAGTTTAAATTAAACGGGATGATTAAGTGAGGAAGCGGAATGTACATTATCCAGGTTGCCTCTGAATGCGCCCCTGTAATCAAAGCCGGCGGCTTAGGGGATGTGGTGTATGGTCTGAGTCGGGAGTTAGAGATTCAGGAGCATTGCGTCGAACTGATTCTGCCCAAATACGACAACATGCGCTATGACCACATCTGGGGACTCCATGATGCCTATATTAATCTATGGGTGCCCTGGTACGGTGCAGCGATTCACTGTTCCGTCTATTGTGGTTGGGTGCATGGACGAGTCTGTTTCTTTATCGAACCTCATTCCCAGGATAATTTCTTCAATCGCGGTTGCTACTACGGTTGTGATGACGATAACATGCGCTTTGCTTTCTTCTGTAAAGCCACGTTAGAGTTTCTGCTTCAGAGTAATAAGCGTCCTGATGTAATCCACTGTCACGATTGGCAGACGGGTTTACTCCCAGTCATGCTGTTTGAGATCTACAAATATCATGGCATGGAAAATCAACGGATATGCTACACCATCCACAACTTTAAACACCAAGGAATGGGGGGAAGTGAAATCCTGTGGGCAACGGGGTTGAATCGAGAAGGCTATTATTTTCAGGATGACCGCCTGAAAGATAATTTTAATCCCTTTGCCTTAAACTTTATGAAAGGCGGTATTGTTTACGCCAATGCGATAACGACGGTTTCGCCCCATCATGCCTGGGAAGCTCGGTTCACGCCCATCGGATGTGGGTTAGGTCATACATTACATTTACATCAGGATAAGTTTACCGGGATTCTCAACGGCATTAACGATGATTTTTGGAATCCGGAACAAGACCGCTATATTCCCTATCACTACGCCCCGGATAGTTTTGCAGACAAAGCGAAAAATAAAAAAGCGTTGCGGGAACGGCTGTTAATTCAGGATGTTGATAAACCAATTGTGGCGTTTATTGGTCGTTTAGATGATCAAAAAGGCGTGCATCTGGTTCATCATGCCATCTACTATTCCCTGCATAAGGGCGCTCAATTTGTTTTATTAGGGTCAGCGACAGCGGCGGCAATTAATTCCTGGTTCTGGCACGAAAAATACTACTTAAATGATAATCCGGATGTTCACTTGGAACTGGGCTTTAATGAAGAGTTATCTCATTTGATTTATGCTGGAGCCGATTTTATGCTGGTTCCGAGTAATTACGAACCCTGCGGACTGACTCAGATCATTGGCTTAAAGTATGGAACTGTGCCAATTGTGCGGAGTGTGGGGGGACTGGTTAATACTGTATTTGACCGCGATCACGACTCGACTCACCCCATGGATAAACGCAATGGATATGTATTTAATCACACCGATTATTATGCGTTAGAATCCGCGATGGATCGAGCGTTGGGATTGTGGTATGACTATCCCGAAGAGTTCCAGAAACTGGCGATTCAAGGTATGGCGTATGATTACTCGTGGAGTGCTTCGGCATCTAAGTATGTGAAAATCTATGACATGATCCGGCATCAATAGGGGTTGCTGAATCAGTGGTGAGGTGAGGGGGAAATGAGGGAGATAGCGGAATATATTTTTTATTTGGAGGGGATTTCAGCCTACATTCGGCAACTATTAAACAGGATTGAACAAACACAAGCCTACGATGCTGTAGGGGCGACCCGTCTGCATCAATTAACACTACCCATTCACTCAATTGGATCGGGTCGCCCTTTACTCAAACGGCGCATGAATAGAAAACGTGCGATCGCATAGGCATGAGAAAGCGATTTAATTTAAACCGGATTGCCAATTAGCCTGGTAAACCTGGGGTGTAGCGTTGGATAAATTAAAAGAAAAAGAAAGCGCTATATCACCGATTAAATCGTCTCCAGACATCAAAGGGATGCGTGATATTGATGTTAACTAAAACCCCTCACCCCCAGCCCCTCTCCCACTCCGGGGAGAGGGGAGCAAGAGGTATGTAAGAGGAAGTAGTTTAGAGACTTATCATAGTATATTGAACAGTCTGGTTCCCCTTCTCCCTCGATGGGAGAAGGGGTTAGGGGATGAGGGTGACAAGTTCGAGAGACCCAATTAATCAATTATCAATTATCAATTATCAATTACTAATTGTCCATTGATAAAATAACGATATATACTAAAACAATACCCCCTTTTCGACAAGCCAATGGTGAAGCAGTTTTGGCGCTGGCTAATCCGGCTAATTCAGCCCCTATTACCCCCCTTCCTCAAACAGAAACGACACAGGCGGGTGAAACGTCAACGCCTCAGTGATGCAGACTATCAGCAGCTATTGGGGCAACTGCTAACTGGGGTAAGTCAGAGATGGAACTCACAAGAGGTATTCCAACAGTTAGGACATCGGATGAATGACCGCTATTTTAAGGCGTGGCTGCGAGAGTATGGGAAACAGTTACGGAAATTGCCAGACGCGGATCATCAGTTGGCGTCGCAGTTGGTGCGGTTGAGTCGGGTAGGGTGTGGGGAATTGGGGGAAATTGCCGCAGAGATTGTTAGGGATTTTGCAGGAGGAGAACTTGGCTAGATGACACCATCTCAAGGACAGGATATTAATGAATACTTAGCACAGCAATGGTTGCAGCAAGGATATGAATATTGTAAGTTAGAGCAGTTTGAACAAGCGATCGCATCTTTTGACAAAGCCCTTCAAATTAAACCTGATTACCACTTAGCTTGGTGCAGCCGGGGTGTGGCGCTGGGTCATTTAGGAGAAAATGAAAAGGCAATTAAATCTTTTGACAAAGCCCTTCAATTCAAACCTGATGACCAATTAGCTTGGCGCAACCGGGGTCTGGTGCTGGTTCATTTAGGAAAATATAAAAAGGCGATCGCATCTTTTGACAAAGCCCTTCAATTCAAGCCTGACGACCACGAAGTTTGGAATAGCAAAGGCGCAGTTCTATGTGATAATTTAGGGCGCGATAAAAAGGCGATCGCATCTTTTGACAAAGCCCTTCAAATTAAACCTGATTACCACTTAGCTTGGCACAAACGGGGTTTGGCGTTGAAGCACTTAGGAGAATATGAAAAAGCAATTGCCTGTTATGACAAAGCTCTTCAATTCAAACCTGATGACCACTTAGCTTGGTATAACCGGGGTTTGGCGCTAGATTATTTAGGAGAGTACAAAAAGGCGATCGCCTCTTATGACAAAGCCCTTCAATTCAAACCAGACTTGCATGAAGCTTGGAACAGCAGAGGGGTAGTTCTATGTGATAATTTAGGGCGATATAAAGACGCGATTATATCTTTTAATCAAGCCCTTCAATTCAAACCTGATGACCATTTAGCTTGGCACAACCGAGGTGTGGCGCTGTTGGGATTAAGAGAGTATAAAAAAGCGATTGCCAATTATGACAAAGCCCTTCAATTAAAGCCTGATTTCCACAACGCTTGGGACAAACAGGGTGTGGCGTTGTTTGGATTAAGAGAGTATAAAAAAGCGATTGCCAATTATGACAAAGCCCTTAAAATCAAACCTGATTACTACGAAGCTTGGAACAACCGGGGTAATGTTCTGGCTGATTTAGGAGAATATGAAGAAGCGATTGCCAATTATGACAAAGCCCTTAAAATCAAACCTGATTACTACGAAGCTTGGAACAACCAGGGTTTGGCACTGGCTCAGTTAGGAGAGTATGAAAAGGCGATCACCAATTGTGACAAAGCCATTCAATTCAAACCTGATTTCCACGACGCTTGGCACAACCGGGGTAATGCGCTAGCTTATTTAGGAGAACATGAAGAAGCAATTGTCTGTTATGACAAAGCTCTTCAATTCAAACCTGATTTCCACGACGCTTGGCTAAACCGAGGGATTGCTGCTGGAAACTCTCGACACTATAATCCCGAAGCGGCGACTGTTTTACAGTTCCAATTCCCCAATATCTCCCCAATCTTACCCAATCCGGCTCTAACTCAACGCGGTTATCCAGGAGAGTTGTTATCGTATCAGGAAGGGTTAAAGCATTGTCTCCAAGACACCCACCCCGAAGGTTGGGGTTTATTGCATCAATACATAGGAAAAGCCCACTATCAGCAAGGAAAGTACCAGCGCAATTACCGCGACTATTGGCATAAAGCCGTAACCGAATATCGCCAAGCCTTGATTACCCTCACCCCAGACGCCTATCCTGAACAACATTTAGAGGTTCTCCAAGACTTAATTCGTGTCTTATTGGGCTTAAACCAACACACAGAAGCCAAGGAATGGCGCAACCAAGGTTTAAAGGTATTCCAGACGCTATTAAATAGTCAAAAATCCACATTCCAGATAAGCCAACTCCGGGCTAAATTCCTCCCCTTCTCCCAAATGCGGGTTGATGTTTTAGTCGAAGAAGGTGAACCTATCTTGGCATTAAAAGCCGCCGAGATGAATAAGAATCTCTATCTCACCTGGATATTCGATGCCCGAAAGGAAACCACGCTGAGTCCCGATTATCGCCAGATTCAATCCCTCACCAATCCCACAACCGCGATTATTTATTGGCATCTGAGTCCTAATGCCCTGACGACGTTTATTATTAAACACGATCGCGAAAATCCGATTATTATTGATGCGCCTCTCTCCGCGTCGGGGGAAGTCAGAGGGATTAAACCCTTAGAGGATTGGATTAAAACCTGGGATGAATTTTATCAGGATTATCGGAAGAATCCCCTCCAGCCCCCGTGCCAAAAAAGCGAAGCATCCTCTGGCTTCCCCCATGGAACAAAAAGCGAAGCATCCTCTGGTCTCCCCCTTTTGAAGGGGGACGGAAGGGGGATCGAAAAAGGGGGATGGAAGGGGGATAAAAGGGGCGAGCAAGAATTGGGGAATTTTTGGCAGGATAAATTACCTAACTTACTCGAAGAATTACATCATATCCTAAATATTCCCGCCATTTTAACTCAACTAAATCCCGAATCCATCACCAATCCCACCCCTCAAATTCACAATCTGATTCTGATTCCCCATCGCGACTTACACTGCTTTCCCCTCCATGCATTATTTCCCGATACATTCACAATTACCTATCTCCCCAGCGCCCAAATTGGACTCAATTTAAATAACCGTGAAGAGACACCACATATTTTGCCCCTACAGGTAGACTATCCGCCTCACAAAGACTGTGAACCGCTTCCCTACGCAGAAATTGAATCAGCCGCGATTGCTCAATTGTTCCCCAATTCTCAGCGCCTGTCAGGTAAAAAGGCGACTAAAACAGCCGTTACCGATGCGATTAACGGAAATTACACTATCTTCCACTTTACCGGACATGGAACCTATAATAACGACACACCCCAAAACTCAGCCTTACTCCTCAATGATCAGGATAAACTAACGATTAACGATATCCGTCAGCTTTGCTTAAATCACTATCAACTTGTCACCCTCGCCGCCTGTGAAACGGCGCTTACTGGAAGAGAAACGATTGAAAAAGATTATGTGGGATTAGTTAGTGCGTTTGTTTATCAAGGCGTTTCTCATGTTTTGAGTACCCTGTGGACGATTCCTGATCATATCAGTAGTTTACTGTTTATCGTTTATTTTTACTGGCAACTGAAAAAAGGTAAACCGCCTGCGGTGGCGTTGGTGAAAGCGCAAAACTGGTTAAGGAATCTTACCTATCAGAAGTTGAGGCGATATTATTGGGTGATTTTTAAACAATTACCAAGAGAGGAGCAACCGCTGCGTCCTTTTGTTAAAAATGAGTTATGGAAAATTGACCAAATGGAACAGGAAGAATTGCAAGAAAGAATCTTTGAGCATCCCTATTATTGGGCGGCGTTTACGATTACAGGTTCCCTCTTGCCCCCCTCTCCCAAGCTTGGGAGAGGGGCTGGGGGTGAGGGCTGATGGTGCGTTACGCTTTGCTAACGCACCCTACAATTTTGCGACAATTTGGTTATAATTTGTCTGGTTGAGCATTATATTTTTCAACGCAGAGGACGCAGAGGTTAACGCAGAGGTTCGCAGAGGGAGTGGGTGGTTGGGAGTCTGATTTGATGGGAAAATAAGGTAAGGTGAATGGAGAGGTGTAGAGATGAATGCTAGTGACCAACGATTATTAACGGCTTGCTTGAATGCTTTGGCACAGTTAGATAATCCTTTACCGCCGGATGTGCAATCTAAGTTTAATGATTTGGCAGAAACAATGAAAGCCAATCCTGATACTATCGGGAATCTGGATATTATTGTTGAAGACTATCCTCCTTTAAATGAACTTTACCAGGCAGAACAGAGACGGTTAGATCAAAATGCAGGTATTCGTAACAAAGGATTACCACCACTCCCTTTACCCAATGAATCAACGCAAGAATTGACCAATTCGGCTATTGATACTTTTAACGCTTCGGATTCTGTCACCAAAGCGAAGACAAAAAATCAGCCTAATCTTCTCAAACGCCTTTGGCAAGGGATTCGGGGTGAAGACTGAACAATTTAGGTGGGCAATGCCTACCCTACTAATATGTCTAATTTTATTATCTATCCTAGTATTAACCTTTTCCTCTATGATCTCAAAGAAGGATTAGGACAAAGTTCTGATCAAATTAACCAAAACCGCTACAACTTTTGGCATAAAGTTTACGGCAATTTAGATGAACATGATTTTAACGAAAAATACGCCCAACTTCAGCATCCCCAAACCCCAGATACCGATCCGATTCAACTCCTTGATACCCAAATTCAGCCATTCCCCTCACCCTTAGATGGCTGGTACTATCCGCTACAACTGGGTGACACTTACGCGCTTCAGGTGAATTATTCCGGCAAACTGAATGCCAATCATCAATTTAATGATGACCCCCAAAACCTTGATGATCAACCCTTCTTTCACCTCAAACAAGACCTGATTCAACGCTTATCCCAACAAACCGGAACCCTCGGACAAACCTGGTTACTCTGGGGTCAACTGACTACCCCGAAAACTGATACGGAGATTGAAGAAATCGCCCAAGAGTGCTACACTCAAATTCTCAGCAATTATAACTGGAATAGAGACATCATTGGCAAAGGACAGTTAAACGGTGCAACTCTATTTGAACTCTGGTATCGTCCCGCAAATCCCGGCTTATCCCCTGCCGAATTTTGGCAAAACTATCGCCAAAAAAGCCATCACCTGTTAATCTGGCTATTTCCCCACGATTCCACCCCCAACGCCATGCGAACCCAGGTACAAGCCACCTATTATGACTGGTTGCGCTTGTTTCAATACCGCCATAAAATCGTTTGGTCGTATTACCAAAGCCAAGCCCAGAAATATGACCTTAAACGGGAATACGTGGATATTCAACCCGCGATCCACAAAATTAAACAGATGACTGAACAATGCGAAAAAAACCGGATCAGGTTGGGACATTTGCAACAAACGATGAAAGAACACTTGATTAATTTGTCGCAATATGCTATTGCCTTAAATGCCCTACAAAACCAAAGTCGTACCCTAACCATTAACCTGGAAAACTATCAATATCGGCTGCAAAGTATGCAGAAAAAGTATCCAACGAGTGACTTAACGGTTTTGGCAGAATTCAGCAGTGAACTCTACGCCCAGAAATACCAGCGCCAAGTCGCCTCCGACTGTGAGAACTTCCAACCCGGACTCACGTTACTAGAGAACCTGAATAGTACCCTACAAGGGATTATCGACGTTGAGCAAACCAAGAGCGATCGCGCCCTAGATACTACCATTGCCTTAGCTGGAATTGGACTAGCGATTAGCGGCTTAACCGCCACAGCGATTTCCGTACAACAACCCCAACCGAAATCCTACCAAGATGTTTCATTTTTATCCTCACCGATTGTCTTCTGGAGTCTGCTGTTTAGTTCACCCTTTCTCATCGCCCTCCTCTATCGCCTCATCGCCCATTGGCGGCGACGTTAATGATACTAAATCCGGGTCACTTGCCCCCGTTTGAGTTGGGATAAGGCAGAAGGCAGAAGGCAGAAGGCAGAAGGGATAGCAGGAAAAAGTAGCTAAGGGTTAAAAGGGTTGAAAAAGAATGGAAAAAGTAATCCCATGATCTTGCAGAGAACCGCCTTCATCCTCAACGCTATTGAGGGGAATTCCCCAATACAGTTGGGCTGACCACGAGGGATCACGTTGCCATAAAAGTCCTAAGCCAATACTGGCTAAAGTATTAGGATTAGTCACCTCATCCTCGTGATTCCAAACCGTGCCACTATCGAAAAACGGAGCAATTTGCACCGTGCCAATTCCCTCCGGTTGGCTGATAATCGGGAAACGAACTTCCACAGAACCAATAATTCCATTGTCAGCCACGCGCTGATTTTGGCGATACCCTCGCACGGTATCAATTCCGCCAATACTGAACTGTTCTAATGGTAAGAGAGAATCATTCGATAATTGCGCCCCAGCGCGAGCAATAATGATACTATCTTCGCCTAAAGCCTGCACCCACTGAAACTGTCCCACCCAACTCATAAACCGCCCATCCGTACCCGTGTCATTGATGGTGGCGTCAAAGGCATCCAAGCCAAAACTAAACTGCGATCGCGCGGCTAAGACGCGATCAGTGGAACGGTTGAGCCAGTCTTGACTAAACCGCACCACAGTTACTTTCGATTCCCCGTCTTCGGGTCCCAGGGAAAAGGAAAAGGGGATATCATCGAGGACAAAGGTTTGGCTTTGACGTAAATCCAGAGACAAGGACAAGGCAAAGTCACTCGTTGGCGTATGGACTATCGGTTGGCGAAATCCAACAGAAAAGGTTTCTGAGTTGGAGTTAATATCTAAGACCGAAAACGGATCTTCAACAATGTCACTATCGCTACGGTTATAACTAAGACTTAACTTGCCATCCCTGGGATTGAGGGGGATTTCATAGCTCAGACTATACTGATCCACCCCTTCGGTTATGCCATAATCAGCACTGATGCGATCGCCTAATCCTAATAGATTCCGATTCTCGACTCTCACGGTTCCCCCCAAGGAACCGACACTGGGAGAATCTCGATTCTCGACAATGACAGCACTCGTCCAAGGTTTTGCCTCTTCTATCTCTAGGGTTAACACATTTGTCCCCGCCATGGTTCCTGCTGATAACTCGGCTTGAATTTGATCGAGTACCGGATCAAGTTGCAGCAGTTGCAACGCCTCCTCCAAACGACGAATATTCACCGGGGTTTGCGTCGCCAACTGAATCCGCGATCGCACATAATCATCCCGCAAACGCTCTAATCCTTGAATATCAATGCGTTCAATGCTACCTTCAACCACCTGAATGCTCACCACACCCTCGGTAATATCCTGAGACGGAAGAAAAGCACCGGAAGTGGTGTAGCCATTGTCTGTATATAACTCGGTAATCGCCGTGCGAATCGCTAAGAGTTCTTCAAAGGAAGCATTTTGACCAATAAAGGGTGCAACCACATCTTGCAATTGATCCGGGGAAAAAACCGTACTCCCTAATACCTCAACTCGTTCAACCGTGACATTAACCTCCACATCCGGTACTGGCGTCAGCGAGGGTTCTGGGGTGGGTGTGAGGGGGGGAAGTGATGGAGGCGTTTCTGGGGGCGTCGTCGGCAAAGAAGGCAGATTGGGACGAGTGGGTTCCAGGATACCCGGTGGAATCTCTGGAGTCGTTTGGCTCATCGATGGCAAGTCTTGAGCTAAGGCGATACCACTCCAGCTCAAGTACACCAGATTTAAAGCCCAAAGAAACCGTTTAAACATAAACCAGTAGTGCAAAGGTCATCAGTTGACAAGGATGCAGAGAAACCCCGGACTGTTGATCGCAAAAGGTAGGATCAGGAGGCTCTAGGGCAGACAGTTGATTCGGGTATGTGGTTGGCAGAGCGGTTAAACCTGTCCTAATCGTTATGACGATAGCTATAACGCATCTCGTTTTCCCAAAAATTAATTCATCCCCCATGGCATTCCTGCTAGGTAATAGTCTTTTATTGCTTGTTCTGCTTTCAGCATCAGTGACCGGAAGAAATACAATATAGTAGCAGCTTAGGAGACGCTTTGTCCCCTGTTTTTATCTGTTGAGAAACCCAGAGACCCTCAAATTCAGACCACCCAGTTCAGATCAAAATTTTATAAAATAGAGTTAATTGTTATCATTGTTCCGAAAAATGTCCCACGGTTGGCAGTTTTGGCGTCGATTTATTGGATTATCCTTAGCCAGTCTGATCTTTTGTATCAGCTTTCATCCCTGGTCTACTGGACAAGCTGAACCCGCAACAAAAATTCAACAGCAGCAACGGCTCACACCGACTTCTGAAAAACAGCTTGTCTCCCAGGGAATTGCAGCCTATCAAATCGGAGAATTTGCCCAAGCGATTCGCTGGTGGGAACAAGCCTTACCTCAAATCAGTGACGACAAAGATCAAGCAATTGTTCACAATAACTTAGCGTTAGCCTATCGGCAAATGGGGGAACTGGCTCAGGCGATCGCCCACTGGCAAAAGGCGATCCAAATTTACCAAGCTTCACCCGATGCAGAAACCCAAAAACGGATGGCTGGGCTATTAACGGAACAAGCCCAAGCTTACAATGATTTGGGACAACATCCGCGAGCGATTACCCTTTTAGAGTCAGCCATTGAACTCGCCACTGAATACCAAGATCCCTTAGCCGAAGCCGCCGCTCAGGGCGCTTTAGGCAATGCTCACTGGAGTTTAGGAAACTATGATCAGGCAATTTCTGCCCACAAACAAAGCCTGAAAATTGCCCGCGCATTGAATAATAATAGTTTTATTGCCACGGCTTTAAATAACGTGGGAAATGTTTATGTCAGCCGAGCCAACCGCTCTAGTTATCAGGCGCAGGTGGCGGAGTTAGAAGGAGATGTGCAACAGGCGACGCGCTTAACCCAAGACGCGCTTCAGGATTGGACGCAAGCCAGACTATTCTTTGAGCAAAGTCTGGAAACGGCGCAAGCCTTGGGAAGTTTGACCGAAATTAAAGCTTTAATGAATTTAAATCGCTGGGTGATTAGTCGTCATTCCGCTACTGTCGCTGACAATTCCGCCCAACCCTTGAGTGAGGGCGATCGGGCATTTCTTCAGAGCAATTGGCAACGAGTCAGAGAACTCCTGCCTGGAATACCGGATTCACGACAGAAAGCCTATACCCTGATTAACCTAGCCGAGAGTTTCCAACAGATCGAGTCAGAGGTTTCAACCCAAGAATCGATCCAGCTTTTAACCCAAGCCCTCATGGTAGCGCAAAAGATTGGCGATACCAAAGCCCAATCCTTTGCCCTAGGGAGCTTAGGACAGTTGTATGAATCCGCTGGAGACTACAACACGGCGATGGCGTTGACTCGTCAAGCTGAATTTAGCGCCCAGCAAATTCAATCCTCCGATAGTCTGTATCGCTGGGAATGGCAAGCTGGGCGGATGCTGAAAGCCAGAGGTGACATCGCCTCAGCCATTGTCGCGTATGAACAAGCGATCGCGACGCTGCAAAATATTCGCGGCGATTTAGTCACCAATAAAGAATTACAACTGGATTTCCGAGAACAGGTTGAACCCGTTTATCGGGAATTAATTGATTTGCTCCTCAATGCTTCCAGTAGCGATTTGAGCGAAGCCAACTCCCAGGAAGAGGTTTCACCTCTCAAAGAGGTCATCGATATCGTCGAACTGCTCAAACTGGCAGAATTGGAAAACTTTTTCGGCGATGAATGCGTGCAAGTCGCTAAAGACAAAGCCCAAAATGAGAAAGGGTTAGCGGATACGAATACGGCGGTCATCTACTCGATCATTTTAAACGATCGCACCGAAATGATCTTGCGATCGCCCGATGGTTCCCTGAAAAACTATCCGATTCCGATCAGTAAGGAAGAGATCGAAGCCGAGATTGAGCAGCTCCGCTACTTTCTGGAACTACGCACCACGGAGCAATATATTCCCCAAGCTAAAAAAATTTATGATCGGTTAATTCGTCCCATGGAAGCCGATTTAGCCGTCATGCAACCCAAAACGTTAGTCTTCATCAACGATGGCGTCTTACGTCAGATACCGATGAGTGCGCTGCATGATGGTCAAGAGTTTTTGATTGAGAAATATCCCATTGCCATTACTCCCAGTCTGTCATTAACCACCAGCCAACCGTTAGATCGCAATCAGTTAAAAGCGTTGAGTCTAGGTTTAACCGTTGCTAAACCGCCCTTTGCGCCCCTGACGAATGTAGAAGCTGAGTTAAATGCGGTCGAAGAAATCTTAGGCGGGACAGAGTTAATTAATCAAGAATTTACATTCTCAAACTTACAAACCAAACTACGACGCCAAAATTTTCCCGTGGTTCACATGGCTACCCATGGCAAATTTGGTGTTGATTCCCAGAGTACTTTTATCCTGGGTTATGATCAACAAATTAGTATTGAAGAACTGGACAATCTCTTACGGTCTCGCGGTCGCCGAGAAGCGGTGAAACTGCTCACTTTGAGTGCTTGTCAAACCGCAACGGGAAACAATCGTTCCGCTTTAGGAATTGCGGGTGTCGCGGTTCGAGCTGGTGTAGAGAGTGCGGTAGCGACGCTGTGGTATATCAATGATGAAGCAACTGTACCGTTGATTGCTGAATTTTATCGCCAGCTACGCCAACCAGATATCACCAGGGCAGAAGCGTTAAGGCAGGCACAGCTAAAGATGATTTCTAATGTGAATTATAATCATCCAGCCGTTTGGTCACCGTTTATTCTGATTGGCAATTGGAGTTAGTTCAGTAGGTGTACATAATTAAAGTTAAAAGTGGAAATCGTCATTCGTCATTTGTTGATTGTTCATTGTTCATGGTTCATTGGTAATCCTCTTCCCCAGCTCCCCCAGCTTCCCCAGCTTCCCCAGCTCCCCCAGCTCCCTACCCCACCACAAGACTTATTCAGCAGCCCCTAAAAGAGGGAGCAGGGTTACATGGTGTATCCCGACTCCCGGTATTGCACTAATGTTCACGCTTTACCCGCTTTCTTTTCGACAGTCACGGTCTTTTGGCAACATCCAGCCGTTCTTGCTGCGTGACTTGAGTCAAACCAACTTGCTCAAGCAGAGCCAGCAAATCATCGTTGGTCGCTAGCTGATTAGAATTAGCGGTTTCAACGTTGGACATTGCGTCTAAGGCATCGTACCACAGTCCAGATTCAGCATAACTCCAAGCGCGATCGCGCCACACCCGTGTCGGCACATTGCTCTTGGCGGGAGTTGATGGTAGTTGTTGTTCTAAAGCGGCTGGTGTGGGTACACGCTCAATCCAACTAATGAATACAGGATTAGCCGACGGACGCTTAGTATTACAGATCAGAGTGACTGACCATTTGTAGGTGCGTCCGGTTTGCAATTCCGGTCGGTCTTTCGGCACTTGCAACTGTATCATCCCGACTTGGGGAGAATCAATCTGTTTCTCAAAGATTGGTTCCGGAACGCCGGGTTCCACCAGAGCAAACCGTATGGGTACACCTGCAGGTACAGGCTGTGATAAGTGCCAGAAAAAGGTAGGATGACCGGATGTGGTTTGTCCGGCATACTCTTGCGATGGGATCAACAATGTGACTAAATTGTTGGTTAACGATTGGTGACAGCCGCGTGAACCTGATCCGATAGTCCGCCGTGGATTCCTTGCCACGGGTGGTATATATTGTTTGGACGCACGATGGGTTGACGTTTTGTTTAATTGGGCGTTAGCCGGTAAATCGCTCCAGGTCGCGGTCAGAAATTCTAAATTCTCCGACGACGAAAAAATCCGGGGTTCAGGTAGGTCTAAGAAGCCGAACATTTGCAGGGAAACAATTGAAGCTGTCCCGGCAATGATGGTTATTAATTTTTGCCGAGTAGTGTTCATGAGATTAATTCCTTCGTTTCATAAGGGTCTTTTTACAAAGGGTTGGGATGTGATGCACCTACTCTAGCTATCGAAAAATTTTGCCTGAAGGCTTTTGGACTCAATAGCGCTCTTGGCTGACAAAATCTAGATCATTATACATGGCATGTTAAACAACTACAGCAAAATTTGATAAACGGCAGTTAACTGTTCGCGCCCTTTGAGTCTCACCTGACCGATTTGTTTGGTGGGGAATTGGTTGTGTAGATGCTGGTATGTTTCTTCGTTAATTAAAATCCGACAAATTCCTCCATCGAGAGTTTTATCGTAACTTTCTAATCGAGCCGCTACATTCACGCTATCTCCTAGGGTGGTGTAGTCAAGCCGTTGAGCATTCCCCAAGCTACCCGTGACCACATCTCCGGTGGCAATTCCCACGCGCATTGCGGTTTGGGGATAGCCTTGACGTTGCCATTCTCGATTCAGGGTTTGCAGTTTTTGTGCCATGGCTAAAGCACAGTTGACCGCCGCGATCGCATCTTGGTCAATTTCTGCGGATGTCGTGCGTTTAATCGGCACACCAAACACTGCCATAACCGCATCGCCGATAAACTTATCCACAACACCGCCATGATCTAGCACCGTTCCCGCCATGGCATCCATATATTGATTCAGCCAAGCCATCAGCGTTTCAGAACTCATATTTTCTGCCACTGTACTAAACCCTTTCAGGTCTGAGAACAGAACCGTAGCCGTCATCTTCTGACCACGTAGACGTCCTTCTTTGAGAAGTTGTTCGCGATCGCGCCAAATTGCTTCGGCGATTTGCTTGGTTACATGGCGACCGAATAAATTCATAACGGTGTGTCGCTCTTCACGCTCGAAGTTAGCGATGTACCCTGTCGTTGCTGTAGCGGCACCCAATAACGCCAAAGCTGGGGGAATCACAGGAATCCACCAACCGCTGATGATAAATGCTAAGTAGCTGCTTCCCACCAAACCTGCCAGCGCCAGTACCAGGCTAATTACGGTCCAACGAGGGAGTAATTTAGTCAGACCTTCGGCATCTCGCAAAACCCAACACAGGGTTGCACCCGTCAAAGACCAGAGAAAAATCCAGATCCCTTCGATTGGTTCCGACCAGGTTTTCAGTCCAGAACGCCCCTCTAGGGCTGAACTCAGCAATTGACTGATCATGTTAGCCTGAACTTCTATCCCAGGCGTGCGCTCTTGGGTGGCAATTGTATCACCACTATAGGGAGTGTAGAAGAAATCATTCAGGCTAGTTGCCGTTGCCCCAATTAAAACGAGGCGATCGCGCATTAAGTCTGGTGGTATCCGGTCTTCGAGTACCTCTGTCAATGACACCCTGGGAAAGGTACGAGCCGACCCCCTATAGTTTAGCAAAATTTGGTAACCCCTATCATCTGCGGGTAGTGTAACCCAGGGAGCGGCAAGGAATTTTAATTCTCCAATATAGAATTCTAATTCATCAACATAACCGCCATCATTGGCTTGAAACGGTTGAAACGTTCCCTTGCCCAAATGAAAAATCAGGGGATTTGTTTGTGAAGGTTTAGATATAATATCTTGCTCTTCTAAATACATCAACGCCAGTCTCATACCAAAAGAGATAGTGGGTTGATCATTTTTAACCATATAAAGCAATGAGCGACGCAGCTTACCATCCGCATCAATCACCACATTATTAAATCCCACTTGTCCAAGTTCCTCTAACACGGGTGGAGGTGCTACACTGGCGCTGGGATCTTGCTCGTTAATTTTCTCGATCCCGATTAAATTGGGAGTTGTTTCAAAAACATTGACTAATTCGTCATGACCGGGCAAAACGGGTAAATCTCGATACAGGTCAAGACCAATCACTCTCGGGTTTTGCGCTTTGATTTTTTTGAGGAGTTCAGCCAAAACATTATCCGGAATGGGCCACTGTCCGACATTTTTTAGATCCGTCTCACTAATTCCCACAATCAGAACTCGTTCATCAACAGGTTCTCGTGGACGCCAGCGAAAGTATTGGTCAAGAGCTGCCCATTCCCAAGCCTGCAAAAAGCCGAGAAGCCTTAATAGAATAACGAGTCCAGCCACACCAGGAGCAACCGTCCAGACACCTCGCCCTTCCCAAATTTTTTGTCTAAGTTCTTTCCACATCTTATGTTTTAGCGCTCCTTGATGGTTAGAAAGCTAGATCTCTCTGCTTACCTTATTCAAGGACAAAGTAATTGAAACAGAAAAATTAGGTTTAAAGGAATCAATTTTTACTAAAACTTTAAATTTGAGTTCTCTGGAATACCATTTTTGGAAAATTATCCCTGATCAAGGCGCATCGCTATCATTGGTGTCAACTTAAGCTGAAAGCAATGTTCCAGACGTGCCATGGCGCGTCTGAAAGCAGAGGGTGTAGGGGCGGGTTTTACCGATAACATTTTTTCACAAACCGATAACCTGACTAAACCCGCCCCACGCCGGGAGCCTGTCAGTTCTGCCCATAAGTTCAAGTCGGTTGGGTTAAACGATCGCGCAGCCTATTCCTCTTGTGATGCAGCCTGATAGCAGATTAAATCATCAGCATTCGCGATCGCTACCAGTTCCGGAGCCGTACCCACGACGACACGTCCATCAGACGTTACCATCATACCCTGAGCTTCTTGAATTGGGTCGCCCGGTTTCCAGAAACTGGAGGTTGAGGATGGGGAATTGACCGTTGGCGCAGTAGTTTGTTGTGCAGCATCGCCACTAATTCCCTGAACCTGAGTAACGGAATAGCGACCTGATAGCGGATCATAGGGGTTATTCGGTAAACCCCCCTTACCTGTAACGATAAAGCTACCTTGCTCCTTATTGCGGTGAGTGAGACAACTATCGGCAATCACTTGTTCCGGTGGCAGAAAATTGGTTGATAGTGGCGAGAGGGAATCTTGATTCAAATTCAGCGAGGCTATAAATAAATTACCCGTATCACCGCTACCCAATGCTTCTACTGAAATATCAACCCGATCATTGCCCCGAAATGGCTCAAAAGAACCGGGGTTGCGACCTACGGCTGTTGCTTGACCACTGGAGAAAAAGTCTGCCAGAAACACGGGAGAGATAATGGTGATATTACCGCCCCTTCCATCAACAGCATTTGCCAGAATGTCACTATCTTCTAGAGCGATAAAAACATCGGAGTTAATTGTAATATTGCCGCCGCCGCCAATACTCTCAAACACACTGGCACTAATCAAGCTACCGTCACGTAGACGAATATCTTCAGCCGTGATATCGATGTTACCTCCTCCTGCTTGATCTGAGGTTGCCCTGATTTCTCCGCCATCTCGGAGTCTCAAATTATTGGTGGTAATTTCTAAATTTCCCGCATCGCCTGTTCCTTCACTAGAAACTTCTAAGGTACTGGCAATAACTTGATCATTGTTTCCAATACCTGTGCCAATGATTTCTACAGACTCTGAAGCATCTACCGTTAAAGTTCCTCCTTGACCACCACTGGAAGTGGCAGCAGATACTTTAGCTCCATCTCGAATAATCAGTTCTCTAGTCGTAATTTGCAAGTTGCCAGCATTTCCGTCAGTGAATGTTCCTACACCTAATCCACTCGCTCCAACTGTTGGAGAACTGCCAATGATTTCTACAGACTCCGAGGCATTGACAGTTAAGTTCCCACTGCGACCATGGGTGGGTGTGATCACGAATGGAATAGAGAAAGAGCTAGTGGTTACTCCTGCCCCATCGCGGATGATCAATCGCCCAGTGGTAATACTCAAATTCCCTGCGTTTCCAGGACCGACTGTGCCAGTATTAAAGCTAGTAGATTCCTGACCATTGGTTGAAGTTCCAATCAACTCAATCAAGTCTGAAGCCGTAACTGCTATAGTTCCAGCCGATTCTTTGCCTGTAGTGGTAGAGGCTAGTTGTGAGCCATCAGTTAGTGTGACCTGCCTACCTTGTAGTTGAATGTCACCACTTCCGATATCTATACCTGTTACTATCGAACCGAGATCACTGACATCAATGGTAGCCGCTTGCGACAGGTGAATATCTTGGAAATTCTGAACGTTCTCATAGTTGAGAGTCAAACCTCGGTTTGTAGATTGCAGAGTAACTAAACTGTTGTTAGAAACACTCCCCAGCTCAACTCGTCCTCCTGGCGCAGTTAGATTGCCCCCCTCTAACAGGACTTCACCGCCAACTAGAGCTAAAGTTTTACCAGACTTCACTTCCAGACCTGCGGCTCTTTCAGTTGCTAGATTCTGACCAGCTTGAGAACGATTAACAATGCGTCCTGGGGAAGTTCCAAATTGGAGTCCAACTGGCACACTGACGGTCAGCAGTGAGGCTGAAGGGTCAGTCGCGCTGAACTCTGTGCCATCAGCAAACTTTATGCTATTCGCTGTCGTGGCAATCAAGGAACCACCCAAATCTAGCGACGCATTAGAACCAAAGATAATTCCATTGGGATTGAGGAGAAATAGATTGGCACTACCTTTAGCTGTGAGTAAGCCATCAATAGTCGAGATTGAGCCACCTGTCACACGGCTGATGATATTCTGAACATCTAAAGCATTGTTAAATATAGCTTCTCCACCCGTTGGCACAGAAAACTTATCAAAGCTATGGAAGAGATTATCCCCGAGTCGCGTGCCTTCCGTAATGGTGAATGTAAGATTATCAGTGGTATTAACCTTCGTGGGAGTTGGTAATCTCCCATCTGAAGAAATTTGTGCTTGAGCCGAGCGAACTGGAATGAGAAAGCAACAGGAAATTATTGGCAGTAGCCAGAATGGAGAACGGCGTCCTTTCATACGAATACCTCAAGGTTCCCTAACAAGAGTCTAACAACTTCTCTTCTATGACGCTTGGAAGCTCATCGAAACTCTTGGTAGACACCTTCCCTAGGATTATCGTTCCAGTGGATTTTGTCTGTTTCTCGGTAATTCTTTCAATAGAAAACAGAATTTACCAAACCCAAGGCTACTTCATATATAGCCTTACTAAGGCAGGTTAGGACATTTTCTACTGTTCCCCGTTCCCTGTTGGGATTAACTGATGTCCTAACGCATCCTCGTAGTGCTATAAATGCCTATCGTCAGAGCACGTTTACTTTGAGACGCTTCATCTGAGTTAGAAACACATTGGCCACCCCATAAACCTCCTACAGAAATCTGGCTGAGTCGCATCCTCTATCTGCTGTTGAGGATTTACAGGCTGGTCTTGCCTAACTCTATTCTCCATGGTGGAATTGGCAGAAACAGGAGCTGCGCCAACTTGAGTAGAAAATGTTAGACTGAGAGCGATCGCGGTAGATGCAACGAGTTTCATTTTTCTTTTCTCCGAGTAGATGTACGAACCTGTGAGCTTGGTGTGATTCACCTAGCCCTAAAATTTGATTTTGAGAGATAAATTGCTCTTATCAGAGACTTTTTATTCAGTTGTTGGAGTTACCCTGTCAGTGGCGCACCCGATTAGTGGAAATTTGAGAGAAATCTTTTTCTGCCACTGCTCTATAATTAAACTATAGCAAGAGAAAATACCGAATCCAAGAACTTTATCAAAGCTTCATTGAGAGTTCATACACCCTTAATAAGGGCATCTTATGAGTTAAGTTTTCTTTACAGAAGTGATAGGTCAAGAAGTACACCGAAGTTACGGCGCTAGATAAAATTCTACGTAAGACACAAAACCGTAGACTATAGACTATGACTGTAGTTGAACCGAAATACATTTGAAATACATCCTGGATTTAGTGGTATTTAAGTTACGACTGTCAATGGAGTTGGGTTGAACTATTCAGAGGGGGACACGACTTTCCTTTTCCGTCAAAGTGAGATCTATACGATTCTTCGTCAGGGAGTTGCAACGATGAAATCCTTATGGTAGAAGGGTTGCTTTTTATTCTCTTGTCAGAGTTTTTTGACAAAGTAAGTTTATGCTAAGAAATGTAATGTAAGATTTGCTTATATAAAGAAGTGTAACGCAATAATTTGTAACATCACAGTTCCTATAAGGTTATTTACATGATTTAGCTTCACATTTCCTGAAAACTGGGTCACGAGTAAGTGATTCTACTTAATTGCCTGAAGATAGACCCTTTTCCCTGGCAGGTTGTTCCAGACATGCCCTTGACATCTGCATAGCGGGTAATTCCCATGAATCTTGCCTTTCAGTCCATTTCTGGCGGAAATACACTTAACCCCATCACCTTGATTCAGCAACATGCTTACCTTGAACTCACATCCACCTCATTAAAAATCTTGATCGTGAAAATTCGGTGAAAGGGAAGTCATATCATGTCCGGTGGAATACTTACGCTATCGGTGGAGACAAGGCAGAAGGCAGAAGGCAGAAGGCAGAAGGCAGAAGGCAGAAGGCAGAAAGGAAAAGATTGACTGGTCAAGGTTTGGCGCATTTTGCTTTGTCCTAATCGCCTTGGCGACTGCTATAATTCAAGGATAGTAAGGGTTATAGCACTACGCATTCAGGTTAGGACAATAAAATTAGGTGACAAGGCAATAGGGAATAGGCAATAGGCAACAGGGTAATGTCCTAACGTATGCCCGTAATGCTATATATGCTTAATTAGTTCATTTGTACTTTTATAATTGAGTGAAAAAATTCCCATGCACTCAAGACTTTAACTTTAAAAAAATTAATTTTTCTTAACTTCTTTTCACTTGGAGCGCTGTGTCTGGGAAGTCACTGAAAAGTCCATCAATTCCCAGCCGATAGAATTGCTGATACTCCAACTCAGGATTACCTTGATAGTCGGGGGCGAGAAAAACCTCTTCATTGCGGAATGTCCAACCATGAACCTGCAAACCCTGAGCATGAGCGTCATCGAGTAACGAGGTGGGGGGTAATAAGTAACCATCCGCCCCCGTGGGTACAATTAAGCGTTTGTTAACTCCGATCGCATCTGCATAATCAGCAATTTCCCTTAACCCCTGAGGCGTTACCAGATCTCGATACGTCCGATTGCTATTGTCATGGTGTTGAGGATGAGAAATAAAATCGTAGGGTTGACCGATGTCATTCACTAACTGTACCAAGGATACATCGGTGATTTGCTTGAGCGCTTTCAAGTTCGCTGTTTCAAAGGATTGGATGAACACAGGGGAAGTGCGATCGCCCAATCCGTACTGGTTGAGGATATTTACCAACGGTTCTTCTAACGAGAGTCCGATCGCGTTAAAGTAGGTGGGATGCTTGGTTTCTGGATAAATGCCAATCATGCATCCAGTGACAGCACTTTGGCGTTGAACTAGCTCAATAATATCTACCAGAGTAGGGATATCAAACAACCCATCGAATTCTGGCGAACGCAGGTGAGGTAATCGTTCTTTGACTCGTAGAGTTTTTAGTTCTGCCAGAGTAAAGTCCTCAGTAAACCAACCCGTGACAGTTTGCCCATCAATTATTTTAGTGGTTTGGCGATCGCGAAATTCTGGACGAGTCGCCACATCGGTAGTCCCAGAGATTTCATTCTCGTGACGCGCCACCAATACCCCATCCTGCGTCATCACCAAATCCGGCTCAATGTAATCCGCCCCTATCTGTATCGCTAACTCATAAGCGGCGAGGGTATGTTCGGGACGATAGCCACTTGCGCCTCGGTGAGCAATCACCAGAGGACGGGAATTTTTATCACGCGATCGCATCCTTATATATATAGCCCTCTTTTTATTGTCCCCAGACGTAGCAGGCTACGTCTCTACATGCACCCCCCTTAACTTACCACGGTAATACTTCCCCCTTGGCGTGCCAAAACGTGCCAGAATTTTCCAAGTTAAGCTGATCGATTCGGGCTAAAAGTCCCTGAACAGCTTCCTGAGGAGGAATCCCATGATGAGCCGTCATGTCTGTACTCACCATACCCGGATGGAGAATAGCCACCGCAATTTGCCGGGGTTTTAAATCAATCGACAGAGATTTACCCGCCATGGAAACGGCGACTTTAGACATGCGGTAGCCGTAAGAATTACCTGAAGTGTTATCTTCAATAGAACCCATGCGGCTAGTCATAATCGCCACCTTAGCACCCTTACCCAAATGGGGGAGTAAAGCTTGGGTTACACGCAACGCGCCTAACGCATTTACTTCAAATTGTTCCCGAATGGCATCAAAGTCAAGCTGGGGGAGAGTATTTTTCCGCAAAATTCCGGCATTGTTAATCAATACATCCAGAGGAGTATCCTTTAAACGTGATGCTAAGTCAGCAACGGAGTCATCTGAGGTGATGTCTATCCCCGTCTCCACCCGGATTCCCAAGCTGTCGAGGGCTTCAGATGTGTGGCGACAAACTGCGATCGCCGTGTCTCCTCGTTCAGTTAGCTGTCGGCAAAACTCTAAGCCGATACCTCGGTTTGCGCCTGTTACTAAATACGTTGCCATATTTATCCATAATTTTTGTTCCTACGCTATTGTGCCAGATATGGTTAATCACAACACTACCCAAGCGGTTGGGATATAGCGGTTCTCATTGGAAAACACTTCACTCGGTTGAGATCAAGAGGTACTACCTAACTTAGCTGCCAATTCTCCTTTAATCCGATTGAGAATTGAGGTTTCATCTAATGACGCCAGAATGCGACGAACGACAGTTTTCGGTGCATCTTCTCCCCATGAGGCACCATTAACTAAATAAACTTTCGTCACTTGTCCAATCGCATAGGTGGAAACCCCCGCGACACCCGCCTGCGTCATGGCGACAGATAAATAAGGCGCTAACGAAACCCCTCCGGTTGCAGGTGCGGAAAGCCCTAACAATCCTTTAATACTACTCAATCCCAATGTGGCTAACACGTCACTCGCACCAATTCCGCCCATACTCAAGCCAATTTTCTGGAGTAATCCCACCGCGCCTTGCTGAGTCATGGGAATACCGTAGAGGCGAGATAATGCTAGAATCATCACCACGTCTACAACCGTTGCAGTGAGTAGATCTAGAACCGTCACTGGATTGAGTGCGATCGCGACAGCTTTGGTCATCACGGCTTTCCAGATCATCTGATTGGCGCTTTCTTCCCGAATCGCCATTTTCCGTTGCACCAGTTGTTCATTTACCTCACCCGCGTACATCATCGAATTGAGGGCGACTAAGGATTTACCTTCCCGGTGCAATAGTTCCAGTATTTTTAGCTTTAATTCTTCGATCTGGGGTGTTCCCTGACGGCGTTGAATCGTGCGGCTACCATCAGCGCGACGCACGGCTACTGCTTCTAAGGGTGCAGCCGCCACGCGGACAATTTCAGCCGGAGAGAGTAACTGTTTCACCCGTTCATCCCGTATTTTACGATAAATCGCCTCGCGATCGGCTTCGGGATATTGGTCTATTTTATTAAAGACGAGTAGCATGGGTTTACCACTATCTCGTAATCGAGACAGGGCGTCATATTCGACTTTGGTAATATCTCCAGCGATAATAAATAGAATTAGATCCGCTTGTCTAGCAACGGTTACCGCTAACGCCTCACGGGTTTCTCCATGAACTTCATCTATCCCTGGCGTATCAATAAACTGAATTTGGGATTCTCCAATACTGGGTAACGCCACGCGCAGGATTTCCTGATCTGTATTTGCCAAGGTTTCCTGACTTAACTGCCAATTCGCGGTTTGAGCATTGCGAGTCACCCCATGTAATGCCCCGGTTTCAAACACCGATTGTCCTAATAACGCATTCAGTACCGAGGATTTGCCCCGTCCTACCATACCAAAGGCAGCGATTTGCACACAACTGTGTTCGAGTTTGTCCAAGAGGTTGGTTAAATCCTCAACTTCCGACTCCAACCCCGCTTGTTCTTGGGGGGTTAAGTCGAGATTGCGAACTAACTCACGCAAGGAGTCTTGGGCGCGTTTGTAGTGGAGTTCCCCTTGAACTGCGTCAACACTCCACATTGCCCAATCCCAGTCTTGGTTGGAACCGGGAGAATTGTTCGTCAAAATTCTACCTCCTGCGCTAGGGTTGTGCTTACTTCGATCCTAGCTTTTTCCAGGAATAATATGGCATAGCCAAGATATATCAGGACACGATAGTATCGTGTCCCTACCCAATCAATTATCCCTGATCTGCCTACTTTAATAAAAATAACCAGAACTTTGACCGGCGCTAAAGCGCAACTACGAACCGATTATCCCTGATCTGCCTACTTTAATAAAAATAACCAGAACTTTGACCGGCGCTAAAGCGCAACTACGAACCGATTATCCCTGATCTGCCTACTTTAATAAAAGTCACCAGAACTTTGACCGGCGCTAAAGCGCAACTACGAACCGATCGCATCCCCCATCCGGCAAATTTTCTATCATGTTAATAACCGCTTATCATCGAAAACGCTATGACAGCCATCACCTTAAACTTACGTCCCACCCTCACCCTTACCGATGAACAGTTTGAGCAAATTTGCCGCGCCAATCGAGACTTAAAATTTGAAAGAACTGCACAAGGAGAATTAGTCGTTATGGCATTAACTGGGGGTGATACCGGAAGACGAAATTTACGCTTTACGGGTCAAATTTGGCTCTGGAATCAACAAACTGGTTTAGGTGAAGGGTTCGACTCGTCTACAGGTTTTCGCTTACCGAATGGTGCTATTCGCTCTCCGGATGCGGCTTGGGTACGATTAGATCGTTGGCAAGCTTTAACCCCAGAACAATGGAAAAAGTTTGTCCCCCTGTGTCCTGATTTTTTAGTAGAGTTACGTTCTTTGAGTGATGAGTTAGAAGATATTCAGGCAAAAATGCAAGAGTATCTGGCACATGGTTTACTATTGGGTTGGTTAATTGATCCCCAGCGGCAAATGGTAGAGATTTATCGCCCTAATCAAGCTGTAGAAAGTCTCAACCAGCCGACGACTTTATCGGGAGAATCAATTCTGCCTGAATTTGTCTTGGATTTGACCGGAATTTTATCTGATTGAAATAGTAAGTCGAATGACACTGACTGGTAGGCTGGTGGGCAGTACCCACCCTACAGGATATCTTAACTTTCACGTTCACGGTATGTGGCGTAACGTGAGTGTTCCAGACGTTGCATGGAACCTCTCTACTGTCTTGATCGCCTATATTCAATCCGCAGCTGTTCCACAGAAGGATTCTCGGCTTCAATAAAGCTATCCCGGTGAACTTCCTCTAATCCTAAGTCCTGAAATTGGGCAAGTTCTCTCTCAGAAAGCGCCCAAGGTGGACCATCGGGTTCAGCCTCTGTCTGGCGAAATCGGGTAATGACTAATAGGATTCCCTCCTTAGCCACCAAAGACGCGATCGCATCAATCACGGTTGATCGTACATTTAAGGGTAATGATTGGATATTTCGGCATTCTAATATCAAGTCAAACTGATGACGCCAAGCCGGATCTAAGGCGAACAAATCAGCGACAAGGTAGGTAACTGGGGAATTGGGAAACCGTTGCTGACACCATGCGATCGCGGTTGGGGAAATATCAAAGGCTGTCACGTTGAAACCGAGTCTAGCCAAGGCTTCTGCATCATCGCCTAATCCGCAGCCAATCACTAAAGCTGAGCGATTATTCCCTTTTGGCTTATTTTTATCCAGCCAATCCTGGAAATAGGGATGGGGTTGCAAACGCGCCCACGGTACTTGTTGGGGATTACCATTGGCTTGGGAATATAAGCGATCAAACCATCCGGAGGGATCGGATTTGTTTAGCGCTTCTGTTGCTAAACTTTTGACTTTCTGCCGTAATCCTTCGGGTTGTTGTTCAAACATAAAATAGTCTCTATTCGATCGATAAACCGATCCGAGTAAAACAGTTGGTGATCTTAATCCTTTTGGTTCAATTGTTCCCCACACCCGACACCCCACACCCCACACCCGACACCCGACACCCCACACCCCACACACTCAGTTACTACTATTTGTATTAGACCAACTTGCCTCAATATCCTGCAATATCCGATCCAAATCTTTCCCAGAAACATAGTCGATAACACCTGTCCAGAATGTCCCCGTTCCTACAGCGCCAGGAAACAGATCAGAAGCGTCATAACGAATGAGTTCATCGTCCGATAATAAGAGTTTAGCTTGACGTTTGGTCACCTGATCAGGGTAAACCTCTAAACTCACCTGTTTGTGGGGGGAAATTGACCCTTTGATTCCGGCTAAAATTTCATGGGGTTCCACAGAAATCAAATACTCCATTAACTGCCGTGCCTCTGGAGTATCATTAAACATACCGATGATTTGTCCTCCCACTAACAACGGCACACCTAAGTCCGGCTCAATACTGGGAAGTAGAAAAATATCAACATCTTCTCCCAACACCACATCATCGGGGAAAAACGAGGAAATAAACGTAGCTTGGTGATGCAGATAACATCCGGGCGGTTGCTCGAAAAGTGGCTTGGGTGAATCCCCAAAGAAAATACTCTGAATACCCGTTTTCCCCCCAACCACATAGTCAGGATTTAAGGCAATCGTACCAAACTTCTCAAAGGCATTTTTAACCGCTGGATGAGTGAAGGGAATTTCGTGGTTCACCCATTGATCATAAACCTCGGGTTCCACGATTCGCAGCATGATATCCTCGATCCAGTCGGTGCCCACCCAACCCGTTGCCTCACCACTGCCGAAACCAATACACCAAGGAACGCCCCCATCTGCCACAATTTGGTCAGACAGTGCCATCATTTCATCCCAGGTTTTGGGGATTTGATACCCTTTTTCAGCAAAGGCGGATGGGCTATACCAGACTAAACTTTTTAGGTATATCCGATACCAGATACCATAGACGGTATCATCAACCCGCGCTAAGTTGAGCCAGTTCTGCGAAAAGGCTTCTGACAATTGGGTGGGCGACAAAATTTGTTCAATGGGTATCAGTTTCCCATCTTTGGCAAAGTCTGCCATTAAACCGGGTTGGGGGAACAGGGCGAGATCCGGTGGATTTCCGGCGTCAACCCGCACAGGTAACACCGTGGTGAATGCATCCGTTCCCTCATACTTTACCTTTATCCCCGTCGCCTCGGTAAAGGGGGCGACTACTTGTTGCACTTCTTGAATTCCTTTCCCGGTTAGCGTACCCATGAGTGTCACGGTTGGGTTTGACTGTTCTCCCGGAAAACTGCAAGCGGTTAACAGGATCAATAAACTCAGGCATAAACAGGTCAGTTTACCGATTTTGGGAATGAACATCCGTTCTCTATACTCCAGGGACGCAATGCAGAAATTTTATTTTACTGTGAAAATAGCTTAACTATGGGAATAAGTACCTGAACCTAAATTCTGTAGGCTGTACTAAGAAAGGTTAAGAAGCCTCAAATCCTTACTGTTGCCTGTTGCCAGATGAGCTGTTCCCTAATCTCAACCGTTAACGTTAATTTGTCCGACTACTTAGTTATCCATCATTCATCTGCGTGTATTCAACCCTGGAAGAGAAATACCAACGCCTGCGGAAAGAACTGATTGGTGGTGGACTCGCCCTGTTGGGAGTCGCTCTAATCGGTACGTTATGGTACAAACTGGTGGAGGGGTGGTCATGGTCAGATGCTGCCTACATGACGATTATTACTCTGGCAACCGTTGGCTATGGCGAGACGAATCCTCTGGGCGATCGCGGACGGCTGTTCACCATTTCCCTGATCTTCATGGGTCTTATCGCCATTGGTTATATCGTCAATCGCTTTACAGAAGCCCTGATTCAAGGCTACTTTCAACAAGGAATTCGACTGAGGCAACGACGACGCTTGATTGATACCTTAACCAACCACTATATCCTCTGCGGCTTTGGGCGTACCGGGCGTCAGATTGCCCTAGAATTTAAGGCGGAGGGGATTCCATTTGTGATCATCGACTCTCAAGCGGATCAGGTCGAGGAGGCGCGGGAATTGGGTTATATTGTTGCTCAAGGGGATGCCACTTTAGATAGTACCCTACAGGCGGTGAGCATCGAAAAGGCAATTTGTTTGGTGGCGGCGTTACCCTCTGATGCAGAAAATCTGTATACCATTCTCTCTGCTAAAACCCTCAATCCCAAAATCCGCGCTATTGCCCGGGCGAGTTCTGAAGACGCCGTGAAAAAGCTGCAGCGTGCGGGTGCAGATGCGGTGGTGTCTCCCTACATCACTGGGGGTAAACGCATGGCATCGGCTGCCCTGAGACCCCAGGTGATGGACTTTGTCGATGGGATTATCACGGGGGCTGATCGTTCATTTTACATGGAAGAATTTCTAATTGATCCCTCAAGCTGTCCTTTTACCGGAAAAACCCTACGGGAAGCCCACTTGCGATCGCAAACCGGGGCATTAGTTTTGGCAATTCGCCGCGCCGATGGCAATCTGATTGCTGGACCTAATGGTGAAACCCCCCTACTCTCTGGAGATGTTCTCATCTGCATGGGGACAGCCGAACAAATTCGCCTACTCAACCGTGTTCTCAGCCCCCTGCGTTCTCACTGGGTACGACGACCTAAACATGGTTAAGTCGGTAGGTGCAATAACAGTTAACGGCAGGGATCGTCATTTGTCTTATGTCTTATGCCATTCGTCATTCGTCCTTTGTAAGGGTTTGAGGCTTGTTTATAAAACAAGCGTGGGCGTGCTGTTTTCTTTTTTCCGACTACTGAGATTTATAGCAGTCGCCAAGGCGATTAGGACAAAGCCCAACGCTGAAACCTTGACCAGTCAATCTTTTCCCTTGGAGCCTTCTGCCCTCTACCCTCTGCCTTTTGCTATATTATCCATATATTCTCGCCAGTATGTAATCTTTCCTTGATCAAGTTCAAATATAATGGCATCCTCAGCTTTTGACAATTCACCTGTTTCTTTATTTCTTTGACGCCAAATCCATTCTACGGCTCCTTTATTTCCCTGAACAATTATGGTGTTAATAGTAATCTGAGTTTCTGTAACTTGGGCAAAATAATCCTCTGCTGCTGCTTGAATTTGCTGTTTACCCCTGAATCGAGAACCAGGGACAATAAACACACTATCTTCGGCAAAATCAGCGATAATTTTATCTGAATCCGCCGTTTCCCAAGCTTGCGCTTGCCGTTGGATCAGTTCTGGAATCGTTGGTTTTATGGGTTTGGTGTCTGGTGAGAGCATCGCTATAATACTACCCTTCGATAAATTAGAACAGGAGTGCAGATTAGCCGCAACTGCGCTACTTGTAAGGCTAGAGTAACTCAAGATAGCCAACGCGATCGCGCCGAGAATCACGGTGCATGTCAACGTTGTAGGTTGGGTGGAGGAACGAAACCCAACTCGCCCAACTCCCTTGGTTGGCTGGAACATTTTGTGCAAACTTGACATGTTCCCAATAATCACTTTCCAGATAGAGAGTTTAGCGTCATCGGACTTTTGTTGGTGTGTTGACATGATAATGTATTCAAAATAACGTCGCGGGCAACAGCTTCCACAACATTGATACTGACAGAATTGCCCAACTGATAGTACGCTTTATCATCGTTACGATGCAAAATAAACTCATCGGGAAATCCCTGGAGACGGGCGGCTTCTCGCGGTGTTATTCTCCGAACACGATGATTGTGATAAATTCCTAATCGATTGGCATCGCTAGCAACCAACGTGACTGATATTTTCCGGGGATCTAAAAACTTGTAAATCTCAAACGAGAAGTTTCCTGATACAGGTTTGTATTTGCCATCAACAATTTGTAAATATTTTTTAGCCACAAGTGAATCAAGAACTTGTTCTAAATGAGGATGATTAAAAAAGCTAGCGATTTGCTCTCGACTAAGCAACTTACCATCTTGATTACGACCGAATACTTTATTCCGACGCTTCAAAATAAAACGATTCATTAACTCAATTTCTTCTGGACTACATTTTCCCCGTAAACCCAGTTCCCAGGAGTGCAGAGAATTTCCGCCACGATAATCAATCAGCCGCCGACCATGCAATTGAGTTAAATTATTGTTTAACCGATTTTTTAGGGCTTCAACAAACTCCGGCAACAATCATATTTAGAGTCAGGATTATCTTCTAATATATCAGCCACAGCAACTGGTTGGCTCAAGGGATTAAATAAGGATAGCTGCTGACAATTATAAGAATGGGAATCGGGCGGACCCACATCAGAAATTAACTCAAATTTTGGCGAAGCCCCTAAAATCCCGACCATGTACAGGCGAACCCGGTTTTGCGGTAATCCAAAATTAGCACTGTTTAGCAGAAATGTATCAAAGCTATAGCCTCGCTCTTGAATTTCATGCTTGATTGTTTCTAGCGTTCTACCCCGATCATGAGTATAAAGACCGCGAACATTTTCAAAAATTAACGCTTGAGGTTTACAGGTATCGATTAATCTCAATATTTCAAAAAACAATGTTCCTCTCGTGTCTCCAAATCCCGCCTTTTTTCCCGCATAGGAAAAGGACTGACAAGGAAAACCTGCCAATAAAAAATCATGGGGTGGTAATTGGTTAATTGCTCGGATATCTCCTAATACCTCATGGTTGAAATTATTTTTGTAAACCCATTGACAATCTGGACTGATTTCACTTGCTAAAACACATTCAGTTTTGTAATTTAAGGTGTTAGCTGCTTGTTCAAAGGCTAGGCGCATACCCCCTATACCTGCAAATAAATCAATAAACCGGATCTTAGTCATGAGCTACATAGATAGATAATTTTAATTCCTTACTTCTTCGAGACTTTGGAGTCATTATCAATTATTTGTTACATTAATGATAATTTATAATTAATTTTTAAGCTGATTTTTTATATCATTATATAAAAGGATAAAATAACTGGGAACATTAACTATAGTAAGCTTTAGCTTACTTTAGCTTTTAGCCAGGAAATTGATTTCCTGGCGATGCTTTACAATCATGTCGATGTCCATCTGGATAAATAGTTGAACAATCGACATAAGCATTAGAAAAATTAACATTATGACTGCGAAAAAAAATTGCTCCCTTTAACTGAGCTTGACTTAGATTTGCCTTGGTTAAATTAGCACCGCTTAAGTTAGCATAATTCAAATTCGCATCGCTTAGATCAGCATTGCCTAAATCAGCCCCTTGTAAATTGGTATAGGCTAAATTAGCACCCCGTAAATTGGCATGACGTAATGTTGCTCTTGATAGATTCGCTTGTTGTAAATTTGCCTGAGATAGATTACTCTGGCATAGTTTAGTATCGCTTAACTCAGCCGCTTGTAGTTTGGCTTGTTGCAGTTGAGCTTGACTGAGATTAGAGTAAGGTAGGTAAGTTTTTTGTAAATTAGATTCCTTCAAATTAATGCCTTGTAGATTAGCTTCAAATAAGTCCGCCTCACTGATATCCATTGCACTGAAGTCGCGTCTACCCCTAGCATATTGAGCTAGTAACTCTGTTCTACCAATTTTCTCCATCGGTTCTGTGACTCTGGAAGCTTGTGCTTCCTCTTCCCAATTTAATCTGCCTGATCAGGTCAGTAGAGATTTATGATTAAAACCCTGTATAAATTGTAAGGCATTGTAGCAAAAGCTACATTATTTCTAATTTTTTTTTAAGGATTATCACAATTTATGTTTAACCCTTGATATAGATTGACAGGAAGAAATATATGTGATAAATAAACTCTAGCTTGAGCGTATCAGTCAAGTCTTCAAAATCAGGGCTAATCAACTGGGTTTCTAGATAGGCAAATGACGATATTTTTCATCCTAATAATCATGAATCATGAAAGTCGGTTTGGTAATCTATCCAGGGATGTTTTATGATCAAGATTGAAAATGATTAACTCTTATATGACGACAGCTATATTAAACACTTCTAGATAAAAGCCAGAGCGAACACTATCCTGAAAAAACTATGTCCAACCCCCAATTATCGATCGCACAACATTATCACGAGCGCACCAAATACGATCCGGAGACGATCGCGTCCAAAAATAAGCGACTAGACTGGGACAATCAACCGATACCCTTTAAAGAGTATAAACTAGGGACGACCATTGACCTGAAGCCCTATCTAAAAGAAGATCCCCAAGCATTCGCCCAGGAACCGGGTAAACGTTGGTGGCGGTTGTCACGGTTGCTGTTGTGCAGCTATGGCTTAACGGCTAAGATGGCAACCATGATAGGACCTCCCGTTTATTTAAGGGCGGCGCCGTCGGCGGGGGGATTGTATCCAGCGGAAGTCTATTTAATTTCTCGGGGAACCTCTATATTATCGCCGGGATTGTATAACTATCAGTGTCCTAGCCATTCTCTGGTGCGTTTTTGGGATAGCGAGGTTTGGTCGGCGCTACAGGAGGCTTGCTTCCAGCATCCTAGCTTAGAGACAACAGAACTGGCGATTATCACCACTGCTATATTTTATCGTTCGGCTTGGCGCTATGAAGACCGCGCCTATCGGCGAGTGTTTCTGGATACGGGTCATTTGTTGGGCAATATTGAACTGGCGGGTGCGTTAACGGGGTATCGCCCCTCTCTGATTGGGGGCTTTGTGGATCAGAAGGTGAATGATCTGCTTTATCTTAACCCGGAACAAGAAGGCGCGATCGCAGTTGTTCCCCTCGCTGATCAATTTCAGGGACAAAGCAACCCCTCTCAGCCTACTGCTTTACCGTCAGCGACACAGGTTGACTATCCTGAACTTCCTGATGGGGAATTGCTGGCTTACCTGCACCAAGCAACACAAATTGAACCAACGGATAAAGAACAAATCAAATCGCCACCATCGGAGGATTCAGAGTCGGAAAACTTAGGTGAAGATAAGTATAATTTTCCCTTCTGTACCAAAATCTCCACGGCTACAGCACCGATTCAATGGGGTAGCATGACAGAGGAAGGCTATGCGCCTCAAGCCTTGGAAAACACGATTCTCAAACGGCGCTCCACTCGCGCTTACAGTGGTGCGCCGCTAACGTTAGATGAACTTAACTTGCTGCTTGATTTCACCTATCAACCGCAACACTACAGTGAGCAAGGATTTGATTGTTCACCCGATTATTTTGATCTGAGTTTAATTGAAACCTTTGTGGCAATTTCAGGAGTAGCGGGTTTAGACGAAGGCTGCTATTACTACGCACCCAAAGCCCAAGAATTGCGGCAAATCCGCTTTAAAAACTTCCGGCGAGAATTACATTATTTGTGTTTGGGACAAGAGTTAGGGCGAGATGCTAGTGTGGTTCTCTTTCACACCGCTGACTTAAACAAAGCTGTGGCAAAGTATGGCGATCGCGCTTATCGTTACCTGCATTTGGATGCAGGTCATTTGGGACAACGGCTCAATTTAGCGGCGATTTATTTAACCTTGGGGGTGAGTGGTATTGGCGGGTTCTTTGATCAGCAAGTGAATGAGGTTTTGGGGATTCCACCCGATGAGGCGGTTCTCTATATTACTACTTTGGGGCGTCCGAGACGTTGATGGTTATTGGTCATTTGTCATTTGTTATTCGTCATTTGTCCTTGCATTTATAGGGAGCGGGTTTCGTTATATTTGAGGACAAAAGAAACGTTAATCGGATATCATATATCTTTGTCGGTAAGCCTCGACACCCGCCAAGAACTCAAGTTCTTGGCTAAAAGCTTAAGTCCATTAAAATGGACTAAGCTAAAATGCATTTAAATTGTGTATTAGCTGTTGCCTGTTGCCTGTTGCCTGTTGCCTTTCAGGGTTTTAGGTATCCCAATTTAAATGCCGAACAGCTTACTATAGCACTACGCATTGAGGTTAGGACAAAAATTAGGTTAAAAGACAGCAACCCTTATCTAGCTAGCATCTTGTCCGGATTTGTCATGAACCTTTTCTATCGTCTTAATTTCATGGATTCGGACTTGGAAATAACTATCTCCATCAACATAGGTACTATTAATCTGCTCCAGGAGTTCTTTGGGACTCCAGCCTCGTGGTTCTCCATACTTATACTCATAGTACGTCAAATCCCACCATACAGTGGTACTGCGTAAAAATTGTTCCCACCGATAGGGGTTATCAAGCATATCTTGAGCGATCGCTTCTTTAGATGGAGCCTCAACAACTTTGAAGTTGCTTTCGTAAACGCCTTCATCACATACAGATGTTATTAAAAATAATGCCATGACGCCACCTCGACCAACCTGCTGACACGTTCTACCCAATCTTGATGTCCGGATAGGGTGTTTAATTTCTTGCCGTCTGCACTCCAGAGGGGTTCCTCCACCATTACTAATCGTGATATCCTTCGGACTAAATTTTGCTAATTTAGGTTAAACTATTCTTAAGTTTTATCATCAGCGTGCCAGTAACCATTAACTATCAATCCCCAACCCAACCCATCGAAACTCGCTGTAGCTTCTGGTTGCAGTGGGTATTACTAACGCTGTTGGGTTTTGTGGCAAGCCTATTTTGGATTGAGATTGGAGAAAGACCAGATATTAATCTGATTGAGGGAATCATTGGTGGCACAATCATTGGATTCGCCCAATGGCTAGTGTTAAGACGACATCTTTCCTCCGCTTGGTGGTGGATTATTGCCAGCCTCCTCGGTTGGGGAGTCATTGGGTTGAGTTCGTTTGGGTTCATCGGTTGGTTTGCTCCCCGAACCCTGCGTCTTTTCCCTCGGTTAGTTTATGGAGTCATTGATGGAGCTACCCTGGGGCTAATCCTGGGAATGGCGCAATGGTGGGTTCTCAGACAGTATGTTAGCAAAGCGTGGGGATGGATTTTTGCCAATATTCTATACTGGTCGATCAGTTTGGCGATAGGTTGGATTGTTGGCGGAATTTTGCGTCACGTCACCCATCTTTTCTTGAGCGAAGTCGTGGGTTTAGGGATAACGTGGATGTTAGTTGCAGGGTTAACCGGAATGACTTTTACTCAATTCGCGGAATTCCTCACCCGTCTACATGGTGGGAATGGTGCTTCGATGGGAGCATCCCCTTTAGGAAAAAGCATGACCTAAAGTAACGGCATTGCAAGGGTTTCAGCACCCTGAAAAGAGCTAACGTGAATTGTCAACCCCGCCCTCCTACGAGACGGGGTGGTTTACCGTGATGGAAGATGGATTACACCATAACCAGGTTGCCTAAAGCAATCTAACCGAGTATAGGAAATCATTGGTTACAATGGTTTACGTTAGTGGTCATTAAGATGCTGATAGCTATAGAAGGCGTAGGTATCAAATAAGGCTGCTACAAAGCTACAGGTCAAGCCAATCACGATCAGCCCTTCCACAAAACAGCCGTTACCAAAAATTGCCAGAAATTGCAACACATCGTTGGCGCCTGTTTGACCGAGAGTTTCCAAGCCAGGAACCCAGCTCAGCGTACACAGAAAGGCGAAAAAGCCCATGAAAAGGACAACAGGAGCAGTAAAGCTGAGCAGGGTTGTTAAAGCAAGGGAACGAATCAATGTAGGTAGAGTAGTCATAAAATAATTAGCTCGTTATGGCAAGTGAGTGAACAAAACGTGAGTGTCGCCGTCAACAGGCGCTCTGTATATAACGATAGGTGCGATCGCCGCCAATAAACGAAATTGTCAGAAATCTTAAATCTTCATTAAGAATCTTGGTAAAACTCCGTAAAATTTACCAAGCAGAGGGCGACAAATTAGAGTATATCGCCCTTTCGGGTGATGTCAATCCACTTCAATGTTGAGTACATCGGCGGGAATCTGGTTGATCAGATAACCACGGGATGGTTTTTGTTGGTCAAGCGATCGACAGGGGGGAGGAGAGGGGGGATGGAACCAGTGGTGATCAAATTCGTTCCAGAGGCGTTGTAACTGTAGATTAATCGCACTGTCGGCTAAAATCCCCATGACGACCTGATTGATACCCAGTAAGTCGGGTAAATCACCCCTAACATAAATTTTGCCACTCATTACCGCCGCATCCAATGTCACAGAACCTGTAATGATATCTCTGAGAGTTTCAGCATCGCTGCAAAAGTGAACGGGTTGGGGTTCCGCCAAGGATTCGATGCGAACCTGTAACCGTTCATCTCCCTGCGCCCACAGTTGCAACTGAGTTCCATCTAGTTCAATCACAGCCGTTTTGCCAGAAACAGTCTGAACCAACCTGCACCACGTCGAATTTCCTTGGCGGCGCAGGATTTCTACCAGGCGATATAACCATTGAGCCAACTGTTCATTATTTGTCATTTGTCCTTCGTCATTTGTCATTTGTTAGGGAACAGGGAACAGGGAACAGGGAACAGGGAATAGGGAACAGGGAATAGGGAATAGGGAATAGGGAATAGGGTAATGGGCTATAGAAATTTTGTTTCACATCTTCCCCAGCTCCCCTAGCTTTCCCAGCTTCCCCAGCTTCTAGTTACGAATAAGTTGGAATCGGTGGTAAGTCCGGTGCTTCCTCGAGGTTGCTCATGTTATCCGCATCAATCTCCCCTGTCGTCAGAAAACGGAAGGTTTCCTGATACAAACTCTTCCAGAAACGGTTCGTCATCCCCTGACTCACTTCTATCGGGTCTATCATCGGATGAGGTACAAGGTCACTGGCTGGATAGAGATAGTAGCAGTGTCCCTTGCCTTTCGCCCCGATTTGGTCAAAGAATCTCTGGTTAGTTTTCAGATCAGCCGCGTCTTCGTTCTCCGTTAATACCAAAAATGTGGGGATCTTCTCTAAGGTTTCTCGGTTTTTATCACTACGAACAAAGGCACCAAAACGGTTAGCAGCAGTCAAACAGCCCACCGGAAAACTAATATTTTGCTCCCAAGAAAATTCTCTCAAGTCTAGGGGACCCGTGAGGTTAATGTAACGCTCATTAACTTCATTAGACACTTCTAAAAGCGGAGCATAAGCCACCACCTTTTTAATTCGATCTGGTCGAGACGCCGCTAGTCCGAGAGCAACGGCACCACCAACAGAGAGTCCCACCGTATAAATTGGTCCTGGCATCGCCTCTAATTCTGCCAAACGTTCCTGGGCATCGGTTAAATACTCCATGTGAGACGAGGTGAAATAGCGATCAAAATCCGGGTCATTGGCTCGCTCAATTGCCAATGCCATATCCAATAGCTGGGGTGCCATTTTGATGATCCGACCAATCAGCGCCATCTTCTGAAACGTGGTCAATCGTTGAAATTGCCCTTGCGATTTATTATCACGATTGGACAAGAAAAGGTCTAAAACGGCATCTTCTCGGGCTTTTCCCCGTAGCGGATCACGAAATTCGGGCTTGAGGTCAACTTGGGGCCAATAATTATCAGGTGGCATAAACCCATGACCCGCTAAAGGAATTTGATAGATATTAAACCCGTTGCGAAACAGGTAGTCACCGATCAGAAACATTTGCATTGGTTTGGCAGAGAAGCCATGAAAGATCATCACTGTCCCGTGAATAGATTCTCCCGGTTCATGCATCTGATAAAAGGGAGCCACTCCTTCACGTTTGTCTGGGTGATAGAACCAGGAAATGTAGTAATTTTCAATCGCTTTTTTGGTTTGAGCGATTTGATCAGCCGTTGGAGTAATCATGGTGTTTCAGTGTAAAGGGTTGAGTGTTGATCCTGGGCTTCGCTTAAGGACATAGTTTTGATCTGTCTATTGCTCTCCGTATTGATCTAATAGAACTTTGAATTTTTCCAGATTTTTAGGTCGGTAGTCAAAAACTTTTTGCCAACGTTGTTTAACACTCTCATGCAGCTCATTAAAGTCATCACTTACTGTGCGGGTTATCTGTCCAGTTTTGAATGTTAATCGACCGATAAAACTCTGCGGCTCATTGCTGAACATGATAGTTGGGTCAGGGTGAATACCATATTCGATGACGGTTGGATCAAGTTCCAAACCTAGACGTTGTTGCTGGCGCAATTGCTCAATAGAGTCAATCATCCACAGCAACGCTCCATCGGATAAACCAGCTTGTTCTTGAGATCCACCGCCCACTGAGCCATGAACGCCGGGAAACCAGACTTGACGTAGGAATTGATCCACAGGTTGACCCTTATATTCGCTCTTGCGGCTTATCTCCATGGGGGTAACGTTGAAAACCTCACGTTGCTCATCAATAGCAACAGCATGTAGCGCATTCTTAATAATTGGACTTAATGAAGTATCGTGGAATGCGTATTTCTGGTTAACCTTTCGGTCTAAGGACAGAAACTCTGATAAATCGGGAATGCCTAGGGAACCAACTGTGTCCCAGCAGCCAAGAAGCGTAATCGGAACTTGCTCGGCATTATTTTTTTGGCGGAACTGTTCCATCTTGTAGGAATCGGGTTGATCTTCACTCTTACGGGAGCGATAGTTTTCGTAAGCTTCAGGAGCTTTGCGAATCTTGTCTCGTGGTAAGAGTCCTGAATTAAAGATCATTCCTGCCAAGCTGCGAACCGTATAAGCACCGCGACTGAAACCGAATAAATAAATTTCATCGCCGGGTTCATAGTTTAAACAAAGAAAGCGATAGCCATCTTGTATATTGCGATCAATTCCTTGACCAAAAGCACCACCCAAAATCTTGGCAAATGGGTTTTCTGTACCAATTCCCTCATCATAAAAGACAAGCTGGGGAATATTTTGACTACAGGTTGCTTTAACGGCTTGGGCAATCTTAACCACATTCGTGGGATAAGGACTCGTTAGTTTTTGCCAGGTTCCGTCACAACAAACAACCAGACGCTTCATTGATGATTTCTACTCCAAAAAAACTGAATTGACATAAACGGTAGATTCTCCCTTGGCTATAGTGACTGATTTAAGGATCTAAAATGAACCAGGTTAGCGCAACTGAAGCAATCAGTAACCCGACTAACACTAAATTTCCCAGTAATGAAGGGGGTTGACGAATCTGTTGTCGTTTGACTAGCAAAGAGACTCCCCCCTGATTATCCGCCAGTAGGTCATCACTGATAAAAAAGCTGACCTCACTGCCAAATTTTAGGGTAAATGAGGTGTTTTTTGCTTTAGATAGGGCAAGTTCTGGTGTTGCATATACACCTGTCGTGGGTACACTAACGACAAATTCACTGGAGGTTATGTAGTATTCATTCAGCCATCCAGTAGTACAATTTTCGCCATTTTCATCACATTCATAGACGAAACTCCAACGACTCCAGGCATCATACATGCCACCTTGAGATTGACCAATAAACTGAATCTCATACGTACCCGGTTTCAAATATTTGATGACGGGGTTATTATTGTTATTAGCTCGCGCATCAATATTAATAATTGTCACATCAGGAGAACGAGTCAAAAGGGATTGCCCGGATTGAGCTTGATTGGTCATAGTTCACCCTCTATAAATGCTGCAAATAGTTACTCAAAAAGACAGTTTAGCTGAATGGATTGCTAACCTTCAAGCTTCTATAATGTCTGATATGTTGCCCTTAAGCCAACATTCGTTTGTGTTTCTTAATGAAACCTGTTCAAGATTTACGCAGCTACGCCATCTATAGTGGCAATGGTGCGTTACGCTACGCTAACACCCCCTACATGTACAGCATTTGCGATTAAGGTCTAAGTGCTGGACGGCTGATTTTTCCCTAGTGAAAGAAGGCAGAAATAACTGAACAGCGAACATCTCCCTAGCTCCCCTGAGTCAGGGGAGGACAGGGATAGAGTGATCACGTTTCGTTGGCAAATGCTATATAAGCACTACCCGCATAAGGACACCCTTGAGCATCTGCATTATGCGCCCCGGTGATGATCACACTCTGACTCAGAGCAACGGTATACCCAAACCCGTCTTGTGGTTGCACCTCTGGGGAGTATAATTTCTGTTTTTGCTGCCATGTCCCCTGATTGAGTTGGAAAATGTAGGCGCTTCCGGCATCAGAAGTCCCGACGACAGCCACTTGTCCCTGAATGGCGACAGAACAGCCGAAGCCATGGCGACGCTGTAAGTCATCGGGTTGCAGCTTCTGTTTTTGCTGCCACACCCCGTTTTCCTGTTGGAAAATGTAGGCAGCGCCAGTATCGGGATACCGTTGGGCATCAACACCATAGGCACCGACAATCGCCACCTCGCCACTGATCGCGATCGCATTCCCAAAATTATCCCCATATTGTAAGTCAGCAGGTTGGAGTTTCTGTTTTTGTTGCCACACCCCGTTCTCTAACTGGAAACTATAGGCACTCCCGGCAAATTGACCGCCATCTGCTTTGGCAAGACGCGCCCCGATGATCGCCGTGTTGCCACTAATCGCCACCGCACCGCCGAAACCATCCCCACGCTGTAAGTCATCGGGTTGTAGTTTCTGTTTTTGTTGCCACACCCCGTTCTCAAGCTGGAAAATATAGGCACTCCCGGCTTCAGGACGACTTTCGGCGTCTACGGTATAAGCACCGACGATCGCGAAATTGTCACCAATCGCCACCGCACTCCCGAAGCAGTCATTTGCCTGTAAGTCAGCGGGTTGGAGTTTCTGTATTTCTGTCCACACGCCGTTTTCCTGTTGGAAAATATAGGCGCTTCCGGCATTCGGGCGATCGGGCGCATCAGTAAAATAGGCACCCACTATCGCCAGATTTCCATGAATAGCAACCGCATTCCCAAAAACATCTTGATGCCCAAACCCCGACGGTTGCAGTTTCTGTATTTCCGTCCACACGCCGTTTGTGTGTTGGAAAATATAGGCACTGCCCACAGCCGGACAACCATTCACTGGAGCCAAACGCGCCCCAATAATCGCTGTCTCGCCACTCATGGCAATCGCGCTACCAAAGATACCTTTTTCGGGTAAATCTGGGGGTTGTAGCTTCTGTTGAGGCTGCCAGGTTGGGCAGGGTATGACTAACGGCATCCAGGCTTTGACGGAGGTGAACCCAGAATTATTCAGATTTTCAATCACGGCATCCGGAGATGCGCCTTTATAGCCGACAATTGACCAAGCGCCGCGAAAGTCTAAGTGATCAATCAGACGGCTACCGATCGCGCGACAGGCATCTTTGGCAGCTTGGGAGAGATTGATACTGGCATCATCTTTGAGTGCGATCGCCACAATCTTCCCATCGGGTATCGCTTCAATCTTCCGAGCAAAGGCATCCGCCACAGACGCATCCGCAAACAAGTCAAACGAACCCGCCAACAGGGGTTTGCCAGTAGCGGGTTCAAACACCACCACATTTAACCCGCGCTGATATCCTCCTTTAATTGGGATCACAGATCCATTCCGGCTAATATGCGTTAAAAAGCCGTACTCTCCAGCCGCCGATGTCGCCGAAATTGTCGCTGTGTTCGCGAAAATGGAGGGAAGCGCAAAGGAACGAGAACAGGTGACGCCATGCTCATCCGATAACGCTTCAGTCGCCGTTCCCGGTGTCGCTCCCTTTTGACCAATCATCGCCCAAGAACTGCGAAATTGCAGATAGTACACCCAATACGCCCCCAACGCCGCACAAGCATTTTTCGCCCGTTCATCCAGATAGACAGTCCCCTCATCCTGCAGCGCGATCGCCACAATTCGACCAACAGGCAAACTCTCCATCCATTCGGTGAAGGCGATCGCACAACTGGGATCACCAAAGGTATCAAAGGTGGCGCTACCCAGCTTTTGACCCGTCACTTCATGGATAACCGCCACATTCAGTCCGCGATTGTACGGGTCAAACCCGAATTCTGCGTCATTGACAGTAATCCGAGCCGAATTTCCCTGGTTACCAGCGGCAGACTGAACAGTGATATGGAGATGGGCTTCGTTATGGTTCATTTCTTTCTTCTTCCTTCACCCGCATCTGAAAAGTTGGTCATTCGTCATTTGTCATTTGTCATTCGTCATTTGTCAAGTCGGGGCGCGTTTATTTACATCTGGGTGTAACCGAAAAGATAGTAGTGATACTAAGTTGCATTCAAGGGATTGGGAAAAAGGATAGCGTTCATCATCGGGAAAGACTTTATGCATGGGGATGATTTTCACATCCTGACGATCAAACACTTGATCGGCGATCGCATACCCAATCCCGCCAGCGTTTTTCCCCAGTTCTGCAATTACGGCATCAGTACTATCTCGCTCTACCTGGGTGGTATTGGCTCCAGTTCTAAACGGTGCCGCTTTAAACACATCGTAGCGTTGAAACGCCCGCCGGGTATCACTATACTCCGGGCGATCAATCAGTTGAATCGGTCCGGGTTCACCCCCCAGTTCTGACCAATCGGTAATTTCTCCTCGGAATATCCGGGAAAATTGCTCAAAGGTAATATCTATATCCCGATAAGGACTATTGGGTCCGACCAGAATGGCAATCTTTTGCCGACTTAAGGGAATTTGCACTAATCCTTGTGCCTTTTCCACCGCCGTCAACGGGCGTCCAATCGCCGCCAGATCAATTTCTTCGTTGACTAAGGCTTTTAAGGCGGCGGTACTCCCAGCCGCATTGAGTTGAACATCACTATTGGGATACTGTCGTTCAAAGCGCTCTTTTAAGGCTTGATTTACCTTTGCCATACTGCTAGAACCATCCAGCCGCACCGTTGTCCCACGGGGAACGGATTCTGGTACCTCGAATTCCTCCGGTGAAACCTGAGCCAATACCGGACTCAGCCGCAGGGAGGTGAATCGAAACTGAGGGGGAACTGTTCCTAGCGTCAAAAATAGGATACCTGAGGCAAGAAATGCCTCTTTAGGTTTGAACATCTGCATCATCAGTAACCTGGATTCTAGTTAATAAGTTTTTGAGTTAACGCTTCAGGGAGGCTCAAGCCATGTCATATTATGTCCGGTTGAATACTCACATTTAGGTGGAGACAAGGCAGAAGGGAAGGATCAAGGTGGCAAGGAAGAATGATATTACGGTTATTTCGACGGACATGATATCAAATAATTTTTGTCAGCTTTAGAGAACGTCTGGTAATAAAAAAAATATAATATCTTATTTTGCTTTTTTGATCTAGATAGTTCATGAAAGTTAATGTTACTAGAGCAGATACCATAAAATAGATAACGTTTGAGTTTTGACTTGACTCATATCCCTCTGATTAACCGTTAACTTTCATGAAACTCCACCGACTTAACTCAGTTCCGAGAGGTTCTCTAACCAGACTCGAAATCCGACGGGTTGCTCATGACTCAGTTGTTCTATGGCGGAATCGGCTAATGTATCTTTATATCCCACAATCGCCCACGAACTGCGTAATTGTAGATAGCGAATTAGACGACTCCCAATGGATTCACAGGCTTGCTTTGCCCGTTCGGAAAGATTGATAGCGGCATCATCTTTGACCGCAATGGCAATACCGTGATCTGGGGAACAGTCTTCAATGAGTTGGGCAAAGGCGTCGGCATTCTCCGGATTAGTAAATAAATCAAAAGAACGACCGAACTCTTGCGTTTTATCATGGCGGTCAAAGACAACAACATTCAATCCCCGTTGATATCCTCCTTCTATCCCTATCTCTTCGTTATTCCAGGTCATTTGGGCAAAATTGCCCTGATTTCCCCCTGCCGATATCACCCCTAGGCTAGGACGCTGTACAGCATCCGCCGAGACAGGAATTAAACGAGAACAGACCACATTTGAATAGTCCGATAGTTCTTCCTGGGCGATTCCGGGTTTGGCATCTTTTTGACCAATTAGCGCCCAAGAGGTGCGGAATCTGAGACAGTGAACTTGCCGACTGCCCAGGGATTGACAGGCGCGTTTTGCCCGCTGATTCAGGTTGGCACTGGCATCATCTTTAACCGCGATCGCGACAATTCGACCCCTGGGTAACTTGTCCACCAGATCGGCAAATCGGTCGGCGTTTCCCGGTAAAAAGGTATCAAATGTGGTGCAAACTAAGGGGTGTCCTGTTACTTCATCAATAACAGCAACATTCAGTCCGCGACTATAGTGAATAAACCCAATTTCTTGGTCGTTGAGTGTGATCCGGGCTGAGTCACCCATGAACCCACCCGCTGATTGAACCTTTATTGTTACTGGTGAAGAAGTCATTTAAATTAATTAGGGCTTGATGCAACCGTTAAATGATGTTCGTAGTCGGCACGAAGCGTGCCAGAAACGCCAGAAGCGCTAAAGCGCTTACTACAAACTAATGAACATATTCGCCATAGGCAAACCCCCTTGCTTGTATTGTTTCCCCTTGCAGTACGAGAGTCACGTCAACCGCACCCGTCACTTCATCAATAAAGGTATATTGGCGATTCTGATTATCGGGTACAATTAACTCACTCGTAGCATCAAATGCCATGGTTAATGACAATTGATCCTGATCATCCGCCGCTTGTACCTGTAACTGTCGGGGCATACTCACCGTGCGATCGCCAAACAGGGATGCCATGATTCCAGGGAGACGTAACGGTAAACTGGCAGCGGCAGACCAATCCCAATCGATTTGTAACGTAGACCCTAAAAACACCTTCCGCAAGCGAGTGCCAGAATAGATAAAAATATAGGGTAAACCACTAATAGAATGATTTCTATTCGTGCGTTTATCTAACACGAGTGTGAAGGATCTGCCCTGCTTGTCAGTAACATAAGCCACAAACCATTCCCAACCAATATCCTCGCCCCAGCGAAACCGACCAAAATTGCGATCGTGATAGCAAAACCAGTCGTGATCAATGGCAAAGGATCGCCCACAAACGGATAGATCTCCCGAAACCTTTAATCCGGGGATCAATCCCCAACCAATAAAACCGCTACCGAATGGCGCATCTTCAGTGACTAATAGGGGCATGGCTTCTGCTTGTCCTTGAACGTTGAGAGAAAGCTGCGCCCTCTCGTCGTGAACGTGAACCGATGAGTTCATGCCATTAATTTCCAGATTAATCCCCCTCCCTTGTAGACGTAAGGGATGACGACACACCATGTCAGGTTGCCAGTCTAAACTAAAGGTTGTGCCAAAGGTTGCTACCGAGGGAGAGGATTCCAGTTCTGGGGTAATTTGGGTGGAGGGCAAGTTGACAATAAAGCTGACTTGCATCTGCCCCTGTTCCGGTTTGCCGATGAGAGTCGCGTTGACGAGTAGCCGGATTCCCGTTTTCAAATCCAGCAAAATAAAGTGATACCAATCCTTCCAATCTAGGGGTAAGGCGGGATCTTCTAGGGGAATACGTAAAGCTTCGACACGGTTGAGAAGGAGTTGTTCGTTGACATTCATCGTCCTAGAGAACCTCCTTCATTGAGAACATCATTGAACATGACGGGGGAGGTTGGGGTAGGTGTGAGAGGCGGCGGGGCTTGATCCGCGATCGCCTTTACCCACGTCGCCATTTTTGGTGACACCTGAATCAGTCCCAACAGAATCCCCACAAACCAGCGCTGGGCATCCATTCCCAGTTCGGAAACAAAGGTTTTTGTTGCCGCATTGGATACGGAAACCGGGTTGTCCATTCCCTTAACGTTTAAGGTATTGGGAACCAACGTCCACAACCATCGTTCGCCGACATGAAGTAATCCCCCTTGTCCCATCTGCACCCCCAGAGAGGAATGATACGCCGCCGCCGCCGATTGACTGATCACCAGCCATCGGGGGGCTTGGGCTGAAGCAAAGGCGAGGACGCCATTCTTAAAGAAACGAGTACGGCTAAGTTGATTGAGTAATTGGCTACCGGATTCTGTGCGGCTATAGGTATCCCCTTGTTGTGCTAGCAGAATCAGGAGTTCCACCACCAACCAACGCCCCGGAAGCGCATCCAGTCCGGGTAATCCGGTGGTTAAACTGTAGCTAGCTTGGGCAGCAATTGTATTATCAACAGTTGGTATTGTGGAGTCCTGAGTCGCGATCGCCCGAAAACAATTCGCCATTCTAGGTGACACTTGGGCAAGTCCTAAAAGTAGTCCTGAAAACCATTGTTCAGGGTTTTGCGTGTTGAGTATTGACGCTTCGCTTCGCTGATAGGGAACCGGGTTCGTAGGGGCGGGTTTAGGGATTTTCTTGTCGCGATTGATAGTAACGTTTGAGCAAAACCCGCCCTTATTCAATTCTGAGTTAACTCCCCCATCTTCCCCATCTCCCCCATCTCCCCCATCTCCGATTTCAATATCAGTTTGGGCTAAATCAAATAACCATTCCTCCCAAATAGAAAGCAGATGTCGTTGTCCAATTTGGGCGGCGAGGATAGTATTCGCCATGGATAGACTACTGGCGATCCAAGCCGGAACTTGGGCAGAGGAAAAGGCATAAACGCCATTTTTAAAGAACTGGGTGCGACTCAGTTGGGTAAGGAGTTCATTCCCTTGGGGCGTCTGGGCATAATCATTTCCATGTTGGCACAGCCGTGTTAACAATTCTGCAATCAACCAACGGGCAGGAATTTTATCCAAATCGATTAACCCCGACATCAGACCAAAGATTCCGGCGGTACTGGGTTCAGCCGTTCCCAAGTAGTTTTCCTTGCTGTCTCTCGGCGGCGGAAAGGTGACCATTAAAGGATGGATTACGGGAGTGCGATCGCGGGTTTCTGTGGTTTCTAAGATTTCCAATTGGATGGGAATGGCGTCTTCTAGCCAACCGGGAAATCTTAACCAGGTTTTCAGGCTTGTCCCACTCGGCAAATAGTCGGGTACGGGAACGGTTAACTGACAGGTCGATTCATACTCTGGGAACAAATAAACATAAGGGGGTTCCAAACGACTAACAATGGGCAAAATCTCACTGTCATTGACTAGCCAATCATCTAGAGTCGGACGTAAAAGGACGGCTTCATGAAGTTGGTTCCGGATCAATAGTTGGAAAACCAAGTCTGTGCCGGAATGGAGTTGTAACGTTACTTGGGGCAGGACAAGGGTTTTTTTTAAGCGCTGACTCATTTAACACCTAGTCGGACGGCGTTTTACTTTGTCTATTTTAATCCTTATTTCATCTTTATAAACTCTTTTTTTCTAGTCATTCGTCTTATGTCATTTGTCATACTCTCTCCCATTGAGAAGCAAGCCGTTCGTTTATGTATGTAAGGGTTTAAGGGACATCCACATAACTTAACATAGTTTAGTTTATTTCCACTGACCTACTTAGTTCAGTGATATTCGACTTAGACTACCACTAAATTAAAAAGCAGGTTGGGTTTGTTGTGGCTAAACTTTACTCTCAATCGAGGGTCGGCTGGGTTACGCTTCGAGAAGACTTAACCTAGGATTTTACAGACCCAACCTACAAAATGTTGGTTTTAGTTGGTTACCTTCAATGTTCTCCACGATAACCAATAGGACGCAGCGGCGTAAATAGATAAAAGTTAGTAAAAATTGGTTCTTTTTTTTGGGCTAACCTTACATTCATTAATCTGCCATTTTGTCAATACATAAAAATTGGTAAATTATCGTCTTTTATAGGGGAACGGCAACAGGGAAGCTGTCATGCATTTAAATTGGGACAAGATTTTGATACCTAGACACTCTTGCATCTTAGGATTTTCGCCGACCTAAGCGCCAAATTTTCCCTCAACAGAGGGTTGAGCGCTCAGTCGAACGCTCAATTGCCGCGAAGTCGAGATGTTGAAACCATTGCCCATGACACACCGAGCGAAGCCGAGGTGTTGCCTATTGCCTATTGCCTCTCCCCACCACAAAACTTATTCAGCAGACCCTAATTAATCTAGAACCATCCAATCCACCGTGATGCACCCTTTGTTATCCCAATACCATCCTGGTTCATCATTCATTTTAAAGATGACAATTTGACCTGCTTTAAGGCTGAGAGTTTTGGCACTGCTGATTTCTTCAATAACTTCACCACTGACTTTATCCACAGCAACGAGTGAATAGGGCGTATTGTTCGGATGAGTCACATGACTGAGTAGTTCAGCCCCTGGTTCTCCGGCGGCGGTAATCTCTACTCCGTCTTTCACCGACCAAGTACCAGAGGGGGTGACTTTAATTTTAGCAGCCGTGTCCATAGGATTTTGGAACTCTACTCCTTGTTCAAAACTTGCATGGACTTGCAATTGACCGGAGGGGAGAACTTTTTTCTCAAAGGCTTTATAGGTGACATTATTTTGGGAGAAGTTATAGAACGCGATTCGTCCTTCACTAAAATCGCCGTCAATATCAATTTCTAGACTACCGTTAACTGAGACTTGCAAATTCGTTTTGGTATAAACAAAGTCAAACGTATTTTCAACATTTTTTTCCCATCCCTTATTGCCCAGGGTTTTTCCCCGCGCCAGTTCAGTCACTTTACCCGTATGACTCCAGAATTCAGCTTGATCGCTAGGAACTCCATTAATTAAGGATACCGCTAATCCGGTTTGGGCAAGTTCTCCCCACCGTTTCTGCTGACCTCTCCTCCAATCAACGAGTAGATATTTAGCGGAACTATTGGTGGTATCCCCGGGTTGGAATCCTAGAGCAAACCCAATAAAATCATCATCCCCCGTGTTGCCGACGCTTATTTTCCCGGAGACTTTGGTATTAAATACATTAAATGGACTATAAAATAACGTAGGTTTACCATTTTTCTTCTGGATCACTTCTTGACCATTCCGGGATACATCCCACTTTCCGGAACCCTTTTCATAGGATTCTTCTTTCCAGTCGTTAAGATCAACGGTTTCGACTTTGATTTGAGCCATGTCATTCAGTCCTGATTATTTTGTTTGATTTGTGAACCTGTCAAGTTTTGTCTGAAACTTGATCAACTTGACAACTATCCTAACAAGTAGGATTCTCTTATTTTAGCCAAAATTCATTTAATTCTACTCAAAAACATTTATTCTTTTCAAAACTTAACAATTTTACAGTCATAGTTTTTTAATCATTTATCCATACTGCAAAAAGCCATAGCAAATGACAAATGAAAATCTAAACCTACCTACTTACTTCGATAAATGACATAATTAATCAACTCCTTCATAAATCGACGGTCATGAACTGGAGAAACCCATTGTTCTCCGGGTCGCAGTGGGGTTTCCGGGAACAAAAACTCCAAAGAATCAAAAATATCGGCGGCTTTTTGGGCGAGCGATCGCGCCACGTTCCAACCATGTTCAATGCTGCCGCAGCGCTGCATTTGCTCCATAATAAAGGCAACATGATCAGGATGTTTCTGGGGGCGAGGTAGAGCCAGAATTTCCCGCATTTTCTCTGCTTCCTGTTTACTGTTGGCTAAAACATGGTTCAGCATCAACGTGCGTTTGCCTTCATAGATATCGCCACCAATTTCCTTGCCATAGGATTCCATTTCTCCCTGGAGATTTAACAAATCATCTTGGATTTGAAACGCGATCCCCAAAATCATGCCAAACCGGGTTAATCCAGCCAAGGGTTCCACTAAATCCTGCACACTTGAGGCAGGATGTCCGACAATTAGACCAATCCGACAAGGGGTAATAAAGGAATACCAGCAGGTCTTTTTCACGCACATGGTAAAGTAATCTTGGTCACTCAGATGGGAAGGATTCGTCGCCACCCAATCCAATTCCATCGCCTGACCTTCCACAGATTGCCGTGCCATGAACTCAATTTCATGTAAAATATTCAGCGCCTTGGATACTCCCAGCACCGATAAGTTTTCCAGCAGCAATCCCACCGCTAAAACATTCGTTGCATCCCCAACATTAATCGCACGGGGAATGCCAATCATTTGGTGTAATGTCCCCTTCCCCCGGCGAGACTCCGACTCATCTTCAATATCATCGTGAATCAAAAACGCATTATGATACAGTTCCAATGCGGCAGCCGCAGTTAATGCCGAATGTCCCATTCCTCCCACCGCCCGAGCGACACTAATACACATCGTCGGACGCAGCATTTTCCCGACGCGAAAGGGATAATCACTTAAAAGTTCATAGAGGGGAGTATAAGCACCAGAGACTTGGCGCTGGCTTTGGATAAATTCCTCAATTTTGACAAAAATAGCATCCCGTGATCCCTGTAATGCCTCATTGATAATCGTTTGATTAAACTTAGAGGGATCAGCCGCAAGACGTTGATCCTGAGCATCCTGCGCCGCCTCTAATTGGGCTAGATCCGATAAGGTTGTGGCAATCGCCTTACGACTTCCTGAATCAATATCGGATACCGTTGACGATGAAGGGGTAGAAATCGGGGGTTGAGGCAGTAAAACTTGGCGGGGTGTACGTTTTAGCTTGAGGATTGGGAACTTTTGGGGATCATACAATAACAAACTGAAGAAGACAAAAAATACGAAAAATAAGAATAGTCCTAGCATTAACAATTTTCCTCTAAAGTTTCGGTTCAGGAATATTCGTCTTAGTCCTGATTAATCAAAATAGCCCCGATGACAACGATGACCAGAATCGCCAGCACAAGTCCAATAATCACCACTTGTTTCTGGTTTCCGGTGCCGGATTCGCGAGATTCTATCGGTTGAGCCACAGGTTGAGTCACCGATGGAGTGACGGGAGGAGAGTCAAGCACAGGAAACCAAGCGTTGACAGAAACGGAGCCGAAGTTATTCAGATTTTCAATAACTGCACCCCCAGAAGCACCTTTGACGCCGACAATTGCCCACGATCCGCGAAATTGAAGACGGTCGATTTGGGTACTCCCAATCAATTTACAGGCGGCTTTGGCGCGATCCGAGAGATTAAAACTGGCGTCATCTTTTGCCGCGATCGCCACCACCCGACCCTGTGGTATAGTCTCTATCCAGTCAGCAAAAGCATCCGCATTCGCGGGATCAGCATAGATATCAAAGGATCGACTCTGAAGTTGACGCCCATTGGACGGATCGAAAACGACAACATTCAAACCCCGTTGATATCCTCCCGTAAGGGAAACGAGTTCCCCATTACAGGTAACTTGAGCCATGTTACCCCAAGTATTCCCCGCCGATATCGCCGCGACCACAAAACTGGGAACCTGAACCTTTGTCGCTGTAATCTCCCGTGAACAAGTAACCGCCGACTCGTCAGACAACTGTTCTACGGCTGTTCCCGATGCTGCACCCGTTTGACCAATTATCGCCCAAGAACTGCGGAATTGCAGGTGATCAATCAGGCGACTTCCCAAGGATTTACAGGCTCTTTTGCCCGGGTCAGATAAATTCAAGCTAGCATCATCTTTAATGGCAATAGCGACAATCCGACCAGGGGGTAAGGTAGAGACAAATTGGGCAAAGGACTCGGAGTTACCGGAGTTAAAGGTATCAAACGTCGTACCAAACATGGGTTGTCCGGTAAATTCATCGAAGACGGCGACATTGAGTCCGCGATTGTAGCAATTCTCACCTAAGTCTTGGGTATTACGTTTAATCGATGCCGAGTTACCGTGATCATAACCGGCTGAGGACACCTGTACTGTTGTCGTGACGCCATTTCTAGCGGGGTTAACGTTTGGTGGGTTCATACGATTCACTAACCTGATGACCAATGAGGGGTGACAGCGTTTTGGCTTGATGGACTCTTGCTGGGGGCGCTTTCTTCGGCTTCTCGTCTGGTGAAATCAAGAATTAGACTTTCCTTATGACGTCCTATCCTTGAATAAGGGACGGGATAAGAAATGAGACTGTACAAATGAAATGTGAACATTCATTCACGTTAAATCCTTACGGGGAGTCAAATCAAGCAAAATTTTCGTTCACGAATGATTTGAAATTCCTCTATAGCTATATATTTTTTGAGATTAGAGAAGAAAATTAACAGGCTTTATTTACATCAAGTCAATGATAGGCTAAAAAATAATTCTACCACTAATATTGTGCAGGGATGTTAGGAGATGGGAAGCTGGGGAAGCTGGGGAAGCCAATGTTCCAGACGTGCCATGGCACGTCTGGGAGCTGGGGGAAAAGAGGCGTTCCGATAAAACATCTTTTGTAGGGGCGGGTTTTACTGCTAACGTTTCGTTTTCACCCTAATGTAACTAAACCCGCCCCGACCTAACCGTTCAATTATCGCAAATGACCAATGACCAATGACCAATGACCAATGACCAATGACCAATGACCAATGACCAATAAACATATTGTTTTAACAGCCTACGGTTCCTTTGGCGATATTCATCCCTATATGGCGATCGCATTAGAGTTGCAAGCACGGGGACATCGTGCTGTTATTGCCACAAGTGAGCTGTATCGGTACAAGATTGAAGCCGAGGGGATTGGATTTCATCCGGTTCGCTACGATAGTGCGATCGATATGCAGCAGGATGGGGAGTTTATCGGCGTGCTATCCGAATCCCGTCGGGAAAGTGAATATACTATCTGTTATCTATTAATGCCCCATCTGAGGGCGACATACAAGGCGTTACTGGAGGCGGTGCAGGGTGCGGATCTGCTGTTGACGCACCATTTAAGCTTTGCTGGATCATTAATTGCAGCAAAAACAGGGATTCCGTGGGTGTCAACGGTTCTCTCTCCGATCCTATTTATGTCGGCTTACGATTCTCAAACCCTGTCCACTACAACCATCTCCCCTTATGAACAAGCCTTAGCCGTTGTCGCTAATGACGCCCGCCTGCGCCAATTTCGTTGGCAAGCGCGATTGTGGAGTGCGCCGATACGCCAACTGCGTGGGGAATTGGGGTTACCACCCAGTTATGATCCTATATTTGAAGGTCAACATTCACCGGATTTGGTACTAGCGTTATTTTCTAAGACGCTAGCCTCACCCCAACCCGATTGGTGTTCCCAAACTCAGGTGACGGGATTTCCGTTTTACGATCGCGCTAAACAGGAGAATTTGTCTCCAGAATTGGCAAGGTTTCTTGAGTCTGGATCTCCTCCTATTGTATTTACCTTGGGTTCGCTGATGGTATGGACACCCGGAAACTTCTATTTAGAAGCTGCGATCGCGGCTCAACAATTAGGATACCGGGCGGTGTTATTGGTGGGCAAGGGAGTCCCCAACTTACCATTAGAACAGTTACCGGAAGGGGTGATTGTGGTTGACTATGCCCCTCACTCGGAAATTTTTCCCCGTGCGGCGGTGATTGTCCATCATGGCGGAGTTGGCACCACTGGACAAGCTTTGCGATCGGGGCGTCCCATGTTGGTGGTACCTTATGCCCATGATCAGCCAGATAATGCGATGCGTTTGGTGCGTTTAGGGGTAGCGCGTACTCTCGCCCGACATGAATATAGTGCGACTACATTAATAGCTGAACTTAAGCAACTCTTATTTGAGCCGAGTTATGGGATCAAAGCCGCCGAGGTGGGAAAGCGGGTGCAGCAAGAAGATGGAGTCAAGGCGGCGAGTGACGCGATCGAAACTTATCTCAGATCTCAAGAAAATGGGCAATCAAAGACACCAGGTTGAGTGCACGGCACTGCCGTGTCCCTACCCTAACATTCAAGAATCATTGATTGCGTAGGGGTTCGATACTATCGAACCCTTCTTAATCTTGCTTGTCGTTTTGTGGCTACAGATAAGTCATCAATGCTAGGATTTAAACCGAGACTAAAAAGCGCGATCGCGAGTCATCCTATACAAAGCCTAGAGCGTCGGTACTGTCACCAAAGTTAGTGGCGGGTAATAAGTCAAAAGTCTTATCTAATATCTCAGGAAAATGGGCAATCAAAGACATCAGGTTGAGTGCACGGCACTGCCGTGTCCCTACCCTAACATTCAAGAATCATTGATTGCGTAGGGGTTCGATACTATCGAACCCTTCTTAAGGGATAAAGGGGGTTTCATATCATGTCCGCCGAAATAACCATAATATCCTTCTTCCTTGCAACCTTGCTCCTTCCCTTCTGCCCTGGAGCCTTCTGCCCTCTGCCTTGTCTCCACCTAAATGTGAGTATTCAACCGGACATGATATCAAACACGGATTTGGTATCGTCCTATACAAAGCCTAGAAAATCTTTATATCCTATGAACAATTTATCACCCGTCATTTTAAACTTAAAACACGTTGGCTTAAGCGATGAGCAATTTTATCAACTCTGCCAAGCTAATGAAACGTGGAAACTGGAACAAACCGCTAAAGGAGAATTATTGATTATGCCTCCCGTTGGTGGAGTGAGTGGCAATCGAGAATCCGATTTAATTACCGACGTAAACCTGTGGAATCGTCAAACTCAACGGGGAAAAGTCTTTAGTTCATCAACCATCTTTCGCTTACCCAACGGTGGAAAGCGTTCTCCCGATGTGGCTTGGATAGCCAACCAACGCTGGGAATCCTTAACTCCCGAAGAACAAGAAAAATTTCCGCCAATTTGTCCAGATTTTGTGATTGAACTCCGTTCTCGCACCGATTCTTTATCCGACTTACGAGAAAAAATGCAGGAGTATAGCAATAGTGGTTTACAATTAGGCTGGTTAATTAATCCCCAAGCCCAGCAAGTTGAAATTTATCGTCAGAATCAGCCTGTTGAGATTGTCCAATTACCCGCGAGTTTATCCGGAGAGGATGTCTTACCTGGATTTATATTAGAGTTACCAGTTTTCTAAGCCAAAATTCTGTCAATTTCCTCTCCCCACCACAAGACTTATTTAGCAGACCCTAGATTAGGTTGGGTTTGTAGCTGAGAACGGTGCGTTGCGGCGCAAAGATTCCAAGTTATTTGTCACATTAACCCAAGCAGGCGCCTAACGCACCCTACTGGACTTCGCTCAACCCAACCTACAATCTATACTTTCTGATTATTTACACTGGGCAATTGTCCCCCGTTCTGGAGATAAGAAAACCTATAATTACGGAATTACCCAAACTTGCAATTGAGGATATCGTTGCAACATTTGTGTGCGAAGCACCAGTGGAATATGTTCATCCAGGAAATATTTAATTGTCATTAACTCATGGCTTGACTTGAAGTATCTTGTTGAGAATTTACTTGTTTTTTTGCCTTCAATTGTCGTAGCTTTTCAATAAATTGTGGCGGATTTTCCTGTTGTTGTTTTCGCATCTGATGACTCCAGGCTAACCAATCAGCAATAGCCCTTCTCAAAACTCCACACTTTTTATGTATTGACAAAAAGACCAATTTAAGCATCGGGATTGTCCGGCGAGAAAAACTCCTGAATTTTTACCAACTTTTCTATATTTACACCTGAACCGTTAATCAATTATTCTCGATGAATCGTCAATAACGAGACAGCCTATTAACGCCGGAACCTCTGGCAGCAATATGGCAAAATCGATTCACGATCAAGATTCATAGATTTGTCTAAATCAGTTGTGAAATAGGTGTGGGATGAAAAGCCTTATCTAGCAAGCTTTTCCGCCCTATCAAGTTTCATAAATCATTTAGATTCACTCGATAACTGAAACAGGCACTTACCCGTTCCCGTTTCAGAGTCTCTCGGTGTTTTGTAAGGAGGGTTAAATTAAAATGGTCGCAAGCTCAACAGTTTCAGCAGACAGCCGGAAGTTATTAACCGACAACTTGCTTCTCTACGTTTCTCCCGATGGTTCCGACGAAACCGGTGATGGAACAGAAGCAAAGCCTTTTGCCTCTGCTGATTATGCCGTCGTCTGGGCAAATAATAACTGTGATTTCGGTGAACGGTTTGACCTATATGTTAAGCTGGCTCCCGGAACCTACGATGCCCTACAAATCTACGGTCAAGGTGCCCGACAGATTTACCTAATTGGTGAACCTGACGATCCTGGTGCTGTACAAGTCAAGGTTCTCAAAGAAGAAGCGGTATATGGACTGTCAGTCGCTTTTTACTCATTTGTCCATGTGTCAGGTATCGATATCGCTTCGATAATGGTTACAGGCTTCTCGCACTTAATCATTGATCAGTGTTATTTGTCTCCTTCGGTAGCGCCAGCCCTCGTTCTGTGTAGTAACCACAGCACCATTGATTTTGACTCTGCGAAGGTAAAAGCTGGACGTATCGGTAAAGGCGACAATAGTACCTGCTATCGCAGCGAGATTCACTCCCATATCGAAGTTGAACAGCTAGAATACGAAGCCACTGTTGAGTGTAATACATTCTGCGAGGCAAAGTTCCTCTCATCTATCTATGTTTGCGGGGATTCAAAAACGAAGAACAATGTGAAAGCGAAGCAATTGGCTCGTGCTATCACCCAGAGCATTGTTTGCGATTCAGATTTTCTGCCTGAGAAATCATCAACGGCAAATCTAGCTACGTCTGGTGGACTTGTTGATGATTTAAATGATTCTGGACTCTAGTCTAGAATTAAAATTTCATTGTCGATCATGTTAAACTTTGTTAGAAGATAAACGGAGGTCAATTCATTATGAGTTGGAATTGTTGTGGTAGTTGTCGAAGCTGTGGAGGCTGTACTCGCCCCCCTTGCCCAGGTGGTAGTTGTTGCGGTGGTTATCGTCCTCAGTTTGGCGGTTACAATCCATGCGGTAGCTGCTATCGTGGTGGTCGTTGCGGTGGCTGTTATTGATAGAAGACAATCAGGTTATTGTCATTTAACCGGATAAATAAAATAGTGTAAAAGGAGAAAAGCTTTTGGCATTCTCCTTTTTTAATTTTTTTATACAACTGGGAACGGTGTGTTACGGCGCACAAATTCCCAGTTATTTTTCGCATTAACTAAAGCCAGTGCCTAACGCACCCTACAGGATAGGTTCAAATTCCTGACAGCTTAAAGAAGCCAGCAACTTAGGTTATAATAACTCATCGTTAAATTAAATCCCTTAATCAATACCCTAATGAAACTCACCGATATTATCCATCACGATATCGTAATTCACTTAGATACCCTCAAGACTGACCCAGAATTAGTTAAGCAAATCCAAACTCAACTGAATCGCTTAGGATTTTACCCCGGTGGTTCCTGGCTGGATGGTGCTTATGGCAACCAGACAGAACAGGCAATGACTGATTTCAGTAAATCGGTTTACCTGAATAACATGGACAGTGGGAAATTTGGCAAAGGCTGGGCGCAAAAACTACTGCCGGAAACACCCAACCCTCTTCCCTCGCTCAAAGATAAAGATAAAGACACAATCTATCAAACCTTCTTAAAAGAATCCGTTAAAGGTACTGTTGACAAACCCGCCCTATTTTATAAAGGAATTGACACCTCTCCCTACAAAACTCAACTCAAAGACTATGCCGCCCGCCTGATGCAGAAACCGGATGGCAAAACCTTGGTTTCTGTCACTAACGATACCGCCCACTTCCACTCCTTCCCCCCAGTAGGACAACGACCGGAGATTGATGACCAAGGCTTAAGTTTTTTGCATCCAGAGATTACTGAAGCCTGTCTTTGTGTCGGCAGTTTTGTTAATGGAGACTTCAAAACCAAATGGCTAGGCAGAAATGCGCTAAGTAAAACCGAGTTTTGGAGTAGTAGTAAAATTATTCCCATTCTCAATGTCGTCTCTCGCAGCAACACCAATGCCTTTCAAGTAGATATTGATACCTGCCTGATTCGAGGCAGAGATTTAAGCGGACAATACCGAGAATTCTCGTTCCATGATGTGCTTAAAGACATTCTCTCCTACGACTATCGCATTGCCTCATCCAACTCCCTAGCCGCAATGTTAAAGCAATTTTCCACGCCTGCCGAGTTAGAGAATTGGCTGAAAAGTATGACCGGAAATCAAGACTTGATTTTTACCGGACGATATGGCGAAGAACCGTTTATCCCAGAACCCGAATTATCGACGCAACCTCCTCAAGCATGGTGGCGTCCCCGAAATGTTATTCTCAAAGGCGTATCAGAACGACATCGCGGCGAAAATACAATTACGGCGTATGATTTAACTCGAATGATTTCGATGTTGGGTTGGCATTATCACATCCCCCAAGCCTCACGCTTACCGGGTGCCCAATGGCATAGTTTAGAATCGGTGATTCGGGCGATGGGTGCAGATGCGGCACGTTTAACCGATGTGGCATTAGAGGCATTAGATTTGCAGGATAAAATTAGTTCGCCGGTGATTATTTCTAAACTCGGAAATGGTGTGACTCAGATTCGGAATCGGGCGGAAGCTGTTTATGTGGCGCTGGTTCAGTTTATTCAACCCAGTACAATGGGTGTGCCAGAGTTGGTGACGTTTAGCATGGCATTAAAGGGAGCAAAGCGGTTAGAACCCAGGGATGCCAAGCGTGAGGTGGTGGAATTAGATGCCAGGATGGCAACGGAAGTAACGGAAATTATTCGTCGAGCGACGTTAAGGGAGTTAGGTTAAATAGGGGCTGCTGAATAAGTGCTGTGGTGAGGGGGAGCAGGGGGAGCAGGGGAAGCTGGGGAAGCTGGGGGTGAGGGGGTTGTGGGGTATGGGGTGGCTTAAGTTGACATGCATTGTAAATCATGCACGTCAAGAGCCTGGTACCAAGGGAAGCAGAGGGTGGAGAGAGGTTGCGATCGCGAATTGAATGTGAACATGTTAGCGTGAAAATAAGGATGAGGGAGACTATCAAGTATTGAGACATAGGATCAAGTTAGAAACTGAATGAGTATATTCACGCTACAATCCGTTAAAAAAGATTTTGGCATTAAAGAAATCCTCAACGATGCCAGCTTTAGCCTCGATGCTACCGATAAAGTCGGCTTAATCGGTACCAATGGATCAGGCAAATCCACTCTCTTAAAGATGATTGCTGGACTTGAACCCATTGATGGCGGTCAATTTTTGGTCAATCCTGGCGCAAGAATTGCCTACTTACCCCAACAACCTGACTTAGATGAAAATCGCACTGTCTTAGAACAAGTGTTTGCCGATAGTGGTGAACAAATGAAACTAATCCGGGATTATGAAGAATTATCCCACAAATTAGCACAAAATCCAGACGATAAACAAGTCATGGCACGTCTATCTCAGGTGACGCAGCGCATCGAAACCTTAGGCGCTTGGGACTTAGAAACCAGTGCCAAAGTCATCCTGACTAAGCTCGGAATTCAAGACTTTGATACGCCAATTGGTAATTTATCCGGGGGCTACCGGAAGCGCATCGCTTTGGCGACAGCGTTACTCTCAGAACCCGATGTGTTACTGATGGATGAACCCACTAACCATTTAGATGCCATGTCGGTAGAATGGTTACAGGGATACTTGAAATCCTATCCCGGTGCCATTCTATTAATTACCCACGATCGCTATTTTTTGGATCAAGTCACCAATCGGATTATTGAAATTGACCGAGGCGACCTTTATACCTACAATGGCAACTATGCCTACTACTTAGAGAAAAAAGCCCTAGCTGAAGAAACTGCCGCCAGTCAAGAACGGAAACATCAGAATGTATTGCGACGAGAGTTGGAATGGTTGAAACGAGGTCCCAAGGCGCGGAGTACGAAGCAGAAAGCCCGAATTGACCGCATCCATCAGATGCAGGATCAAGAGTTTAAACAGGCTCAAGGCAAGGTGGATATTTCCACAGCCAGTCGGCGGATTGGCAAGAAAGTGATTGAGTTAGAGAATGTCTGGAAGGGATATGGCGATCGCACGTTAATTAAAGACTTTACCTACGAATTTAGCCCCGATGATCGGGTTGGCATTATTGGCGAAAATGGGAGTGGTAAATCCACGTTAATGGATATTATCACCGGGCGGATTGAGCCGGATTCGGGTGAGGTGGATATTGGCGCAACGATTCATATCGGCTATTTTGATCAACATTCCGATCATTTACTCACGGCAATTAATCAAAATCAGCGGGTAATTGACTACCTGAAAGAAGTGGCAGACTATGTGAAAGCCGGAGATGGAACCCTGATTACAGCGTCCCAAATGTTAGAACGGTTTCTATTTCCCCCGAATCAACAATACCTTCCCATTCATAAACTGTCTGGCGGAGAAAAGCGCCGCCTATTTTTGTTGCGTGTACTGATGAGCGCTCCCAATGTGTTGATTTTGGATGAACCCACCAACGATCTGGATGTACAAACGCTTTCAGTATTGGAAGATTATCTGGAAAATTTCAATGGCTGTGTGATTGTAGTGTCTCACGATCGCTATTTCTTAGATCGCACCGTTAACAAAATTTTTGCCTTAGAATCAGAAGGAATTCTGCGCCAGTATCCGGGGAACTATTCCGTGTATCTGGATTACAAAGAAGCCGAAGCAGCAGCAGCGGCTGAAGCCAGTGCTAAGATGCAACAGAAATCAGAAAAGTCTACCAATGGAGCAACGCTTAAAACGCAATCCTCTGGTAATGGGAAACCGCGTCGGCTGTCTAATTGGGAACGGCGCGAGTTTGAAGAATTAGAGGATAAAATTCCCCAACTGGAAGCGGAGAAGGCGGAGGTGGAGAAAGCGCTGTATAATGCGCCTCCGGGTAAAGTGGATCAGGTGCAGGAACTTTATCAGCAATTAGAAACCTTGACGCAGACTATTGATACAGCCACAGAACGTTGGTTGGAATTGGCGGAAATTGGGGAATAGTCTTATGTCTTATTTCAAAATTGAACATTCATAATTCAAGCTTCATACTTCAATGGCATATCAATCTATCGAGAATTACGGCATTATCGGCAATATGCACACCACCGCCTTAGTTGGCTTAGGGGGTTCAATTGACTGGTTTTGCTTTCCTCGACACGATTCCCCTAGCGTTTTTGCCGCATTACTGGATGCTGAGAAAGGGGGTCATTTTAAGATTGCTCCCTGTGTGGATGGCGTCACTCATAAACAGTTATATTGGCCCGAAACGAATGTGTTGGTGACTCGCTTCTTGGCGTCTTGTGGGGTGGGTGAGATTATTGACTTTATGCCTGTGGGTATGCCCGTGAATCAGCAAGGGTATCATTGGTTAGTGCGGCAAGTTAGAGTCGTGCGCTGTAAGATGAAGTTTCGCTTAGAGTGCTATCCTGCATTTAATTATGCCCGCGATCGCCACGAGACGATCCTGTCATCCACAGGGGCGTGCTTTAAGTCACCGTCTCTGAATTTGGGATTGGTGACGGATGTCCCCTTAAAACAGAATGAATGCGGTGTCTTTACCGAATTTACGTTAGAGTCTGGACAAACTGCCGTTTTTGTGCTGCAAGAAACTGACACGGATGGGGGGTGTAGTTTACCGCTGCGCCATCAAGAAGCGATTCAACTCTTTGATGATACGGTGGCGTATTGGCGACGCTGGATTGCTAAATGTACTTATGAAGGTCGATGGCGCGAGACGGTGGAACGTTCCGCCCTAACCTTGAAATTGCTTACCTACGAACCCACGGGAGCCATTATCGCCGCGCCGACGTGTAGCTTACCGGAAATGATTGGTGGGTCTCGAAATTGGGATTACCGCTATACCTGGATTCGAGATGCATCCTTTACCCTGTATGCCTTACTCCGTATCGGGTTTACCGAGGAAGCCGCCCAGTTTATGCTCTTCTTGGAAAATCGCTGTCAGGAGTTGGATTTAGATGATCCGTTGCAGATTATGTATGGTATTGATGGCTATCATGATCTCAATGAACAGATTCTGGATCACTTGGAGGGGTATAAGGGTTCCTCCCCGGTTCGGATTGGCAATGGGGCTTATAAGCAGTTACAGCTTGATATCTATGGCGAGTTGATGGATTCGGTATATTTGTTCAATAAATATGGCACACCGATTTCCTATGACTTGTGGTTATCCCTACGGCGGTTACTGAATTGGGTTTGCGATAATTGGCAACGCCAAGATGAAGGAATCTGGGAAACACGCGGGGGACGCAAGGATTATATTTACTCTAATTTGATGTGTTGGGTAGCCCTCGATCGCGGCTTACGGTTGGCTCAAAAGCGCTCATTTCCCGCCGATCACCAGCGATGGCTTAAGGAACGCGATCGCATCTATGAAGAAATTATGACGAAGGGATGGAGTGAGGAGCGTCAAGCCTTTGTGCAGTATTACGGTAGCACGTCTCTAGATGCCAGTAATCTGATTATGCCCTTGATATTCTTCATGTCTCCCACTGATCCGCGCATGTTGAAAACCTTGGATGCGATTAATTCCCCACCAGAAATAGGGGGACTGGTGTCTGATAGTTTGGTCTATCGGTATAATCCCGAAGAAGCACCGGATGGTCTTTCGGGGACAGAAGGAACGTTTAATCTCTGTACATTCTGGCTAGTTGAGGCGTTAACCAGGGCGGGAAAAGTAGACAGGAAGCGACTTGACCGCGCTCGACTGATTTTTGAGCAGATGCTCAGTTATGCCAACCATTTAGGATTATATGCCGAGGAAACGGGATCGAGTGGTGAAGCCTTGGGCAATTTTCCCCAGGCGTTTACCCATGTGTCTTTAATCAGTGCGGCGTGGAATCTGAATCGGGCAATTGAGCGTGATTTTTAGCGTATCAGTAACCCCCTTTTTGTCACGGCGATTAAAATCGCTGCTACACTTGCCAAAGCTACACAAACAAAGTCACGGCGATTAAAATCGCTGCTACACTTGCCAAAGTCCGCCTGCGCGGACTGGATTATAAAGGAGGTAATCAACCCAAATTTGTATTACCCACCGCTAACTGCTATTACACCGACTGACGCTCTAGAACAGTAGCACAATAATCAATGACGCGATCGCTCCTACCTTACCTAACGCCAGAATACTCTGTAGCGGCTCTCAAGTGCTAACAACGGTACACCCAAATGTAGGGGCGCAAGGCTTGCGCCCTCACCTAAGTAGAATAGCACTGAAAATTTGCATTTTGGAATCGCCACAACCCTTGACATACCGTAGGGTGGGCATTGCCCACCAACCTTTACATTGAATTGTTGGGTTTTTGGCGCAGTATGAAGCTTGTGCTGTGGTTGTTCAAGCCGCGATCGCACAGTTTGAAATGAGTTGTGAACAAAAACAGGGGTAAAAAGCTTGCTGAGAAAAGGTTGTTTGTTCACAAATGATTTATACTATTGAAGGGTGAGGAATTTTAGAGAAAATATCGGCTGTCGCGCTTCACAGTTTGACCAGAAGTGACGTGATAATAATCACCGGAACATGGTTTTTTAATCACAATCAGGAGTATAGTTAGCTATCTATGATAGATAAAAGTAAATGAACTCAATAAAAACCAATGAAGTTTTGCTATCGCGGTGTCTCTTACGAAAAAAATCCTGTTCAATTCAAAATCATTGAAATGGGTGAAGTCGCAAAATTTCGGGGAGGCTACTACATGGTTCACCGGACAGCTATGAATTTAGCCCCTCAGGATAAATCAGGATTGGTTTATCGCGGCGTTCCTGAAGACACAGGTAAGCATACTGTGCAATTCTTGGGATGCAAATATAATATTTCCCATGTATTTGTTGAACCTATCAAAGCCCAAGTTTAATTGCTAATAAAAACAGCACTTTGATTGAGCGATAAGGGCACTGAGTTAAACTTAGTGCCATTCCACTTAAATCAGTGGACAAAATTCATTCCAGGTACTTATATCTTGAACGCACCCACTCAAATCGAAGATTCTAGATGGGGACTGGGTTCAACTATTTCGTTCAATTTTAAAGTGGACAGTTGATTCAGATACTCTGTTACCATGTATGGTGCTGAGAGCTACAGCAATCCTGAATACGGACTGAGACTCTAGGAGATGTTAGTCTGAAGTAGGGTTTTGATTATCTCTGCACCTCTATGTGTATCGGAATATTATACCACTTAATTGCCCAGGAGTTGAGACAAACCTCCCTGGGAGCCATCTTAATTATTCTCTTAGCTGTGCCAATAGCATCACTGGTGGGGTTAGGGGGATATTTGGCTTTTAGCAATGGACAGGCTGTCAATGAGGTAGCTTCTCAAGTATTATCTCACGAAAGTAGCGATCGCCCTCAGCCATCTCTCGCCCCTGAATCAGCGACTGCTCATCTCAGTCCAATCAGTTTACCCAATCGACCAACGATACACCCCGATCCAGTCAACTCGAACATTATCGATTTTATCGGCAATTTCTCTAGTCATTTAACTTTAGCTAAAACCAACAAATTTTTCCAGCATAATGCTATTAACACGCGCACGACGATTATTTTATGTCTAGGACTATTCGTGACCACGACAGGGATAATCATTTTGATCACACGTTGGCTAAGGAAGTCAACCTCCCAGTCGTTTAGCAAATCCCAAGACAATACTCGTGCTAAGGACTTATTTGAATCGATATTTAATGAATCGGCTGATGCGATTTTCCTCGTCAATGCTAAAACTTTGGTGATTTCAGATTGCAATCACCGTGCGGTGGAACTCTTTGAAGCCCACAGCAAGCAAGAATTACTCAATACCGAGGGGCATCTTCTCCAAAAAAAAAGATTTACGACCGGACAACTGCGTTCTATTGCCAATCAGGTTAAGCGCTACGGTTTTTGGCAACAAGAGTTAGAATATGTCAGTAAAAAAGGTAACGTATTTTGGGGCAACTTAGCCATTCGACAAATTGATGTGGCAGGTCAGCCAATGCATCTGGTGCGGGTGACTGATATTACCCCCCGCAAACAAGCCGAAGCCGCGCTACGGATTCGCCAACGCCAAGACGCCGCGATCGCACAACTGGGTCAAGAGGCATTAATTGAGGCAGATTTATCACTTTTAATGGATTGGACAGTCACTCTGGTTGCCCAAACGTTGAATGTAGACTATTGCCAAATTCTGGAACGTTTACCCAATGGAGAGGAATTGCGGCTTGTCGCCGGATTCGGTTGGCAAGCCGGATTAGTGGGTCAAGCCACCGTGAGTGCTGGCAAAGAGTCTCAAGCGGGTTATACCTTACTCTATAATGAACCGATTATTCTCACAGATTTAGACACAGAGACACGGTTTCAGGGTTCAGCTTTACTCCAGAATCATGGGGTGGTTAGTGGGATGAGTACGACAATTCCCGGTCAAAACCAACCCTTTGGCGTGTTAGGAGTTCATACCACTCAGACACGCCAATTCACGGACGATGATAGTTACTTTTTACAAGCCATTGCCAATATCATTGCCACAGCCATTGAACGCAAACGCACAGAAGAAGCCTTACGGGAGAGTGCGGTGCGGGAGAGGGCGATCGCGACAGTCTTGCAACGGATGCGTCAAACCCTGGATATTGACAAGATATTCACAGCGACAACAGAAGAATTGCGCCATGTCTTGAACTGCGATCGCGTCGCCATCTATCGGTTTAATCCGGATTGGAGTGGCGAGTTTGTCGCTGAGTCTGTGGCGGATGGCTGGGTGACGCTAACCATTGAACAGCAAAATAATCCGGATCTCAAAGCCGATGTTTTAGAAGAAGAACGTTGTACCCTCAAAACCTTGGATGGCTCAGAAAACCTCTCGATTTCAAGTTTCCATCCCCAACTTTATCCGCCCTATTCTTGTCCAAACCCTAACATTACCAATCTCCAATCCGATAACTCGCTACAGGATACCTATCTAAAAGAAACGCAAGGCGGGGCTTACAGCCAAGGTGCAAGTTATCGAGTTGTCGAAGATATTTATAATGCTGGATTTACGGACTGTTATATCGAACTCCTTGAACAATTTCAAGCCCGAGCCTACATTATTGCTCCCATATTTTGTGGTAAAAAACTTTGGGGATTACTCGCCACCTATCAAAACTCCAGTCCTCGCGCTTGGCGAAAATCGGAAATCAGTGTCGTGGTACAAATAGCCACTCAGTTTGGTGTCGCCGTACAGCAAGCACAATTATTACAGAAAACTCAGGAACAAGCGTTAGATCTAGAACTCACTTTAAATCAACTCAAACGCACCCAAGCCCAATTGGTTCATAGCGAAAAAATGTCCAGTCTGGGACAAATGGTGGCAGGTGTGGCACACGAAATCAACAATCCGGTTAGTTTTATTTATGGTAATTTGACTCCTGCGAAGGAATATGTTCAAGATTTAGTTCGTTTGATTCAAACTTATCAAAAGACCTATCCCACTCCCACAGCAGAACTTCAACAACTGATTGAAGAAATTGACCTAGACTTTCTGCTCGACGATTGGCAAAATTTGCTCAAATCCATGCAAATTGGCACTGATCGCATCCGTGCCATTGTTCTCTCGTTAAGAAACTTCTCCCGCTTGGATGAAAAAGAAATCAAGAAAGTTGATATTCATGAAGGCATTGATAATACCCTTTTAATTTTACAGCATCGGTTTAAAGCAGTGGGTAATGCCCAAGGGATTCAGGTGATTAAACACTATGGTCAACTCCCATTAGTCACCTGTTATGCCAGTCAATTAAATCAGGTATTTATGAATATCCTGAATAACGCGATCGATGCTTTAGAGAACCAACCATCACCACGAATAATTACTATCTCTACTGAAGTAGAAACTGGGAGCAAACAACCAACCACGGATGATGGAAGAGCGACAACCGACTTTATTGTTATCCGAATTGCCGACAATGGTTCGGGTATCAACGAAGATATTATGCCGAAAATATTTGACCCATTTTTCACCACTAAGCCTGTCGGTAGTGGTACAGGGTTAGGATTATCGATTAGTCATCAGATTGTCGTCGAAAAACACAAAGGGCAAATTTATTGCACTTCGACTCTTGAACAAGGCACCGAATTTATCGTAAAAATTCCATTGTGATTGGTCATTTGTCATTTGTCATTCGTCATTTGTCATTTGTCATTTGTCATTATCTTCCCCATTTTCCCCCTGCTTCCAGACGTAGCATGCTACGTCTCTACATTGCTTCCCCTGCTTCCCCTGCACCTTTACCGCCACCGCAATTGTAAATACCCGCGTTCAGGTTGCTGCAATTCCTCATCGGTTAACCAGTCCACAGGCTTATAAGTTCCGAAAACCCGATCCCACCAATCAACAGCTAAACCAAAATTGTGATGCCACATTTGATATTTGTGGTGGACATAGTGAACCGGCATTTTCATCCAGAAACACTTGGTTGGATTTTCGTGCTGTAACTGATGAGCATAGGCAGAAAAGGCAGCATAAAAAAGTCCACCCAGGAACCAACCGAGTCCAACTTGCCATGAATAGAAAAATAGGAGGCACATAACAATAAAGCTACCCCGCACATAATCCCGGAACTCCCACAGCACTCCCTGTCCTTCGTTGCGGCGGTGATGATCCCGGTGACGTTCACCAATGCGGGCATTCGCGTGCATCAAGCGATGCATCCAGTACTCCACGAAGGAAGCGAGGACAAATGCCAGAACAAAACAGATGATTAGGCTAATCAACTCTTTTTCCTCACACGTTCGACTAATGAATTGAGCGATAATTTGCTTATCAGTATATTATCGGTCATTTGTCATTTGTCATTTGTCTTTTGTTATGCTCCCTTCCCGAAAAGCACTCTAATCGGGGCGGGTTTAGTTATATCAGGGTGACAAGCAAATGTTAATGGTAAAACCCGCCCCTACAAAAGACGTTCCACGGTCACGTCAGTACAATTTCTCCCCCATCTCCCTCATCTTCCTCATCTCCCCCATCTTCCCTACCCCTGTGCTAAATTCCGGGGTGGAACCGTTCGCCCTTCGTAAAATCGCCGTTCCAGCCTACCCAATCCGAACCAGCCGAAGCCAGCAATTAACGCGACTCCACTGGAGACAATGGCGGCTACCGTTGCCGTTTTATCAAAAAATAGCGCCAGTAATGGGATAATCGCCCAAGCCATTGCCCCTACAACCGCAACCCCTCTACGAATCTGGCGAATTCTAGCTAAGGCAGTGTTGCAACTTTTACACTTGACGGTATGAGAGTGATAGCGATCCAGCAACGTCTCCTGTGATAATCGGGGAGGTAAGGGTTGGTCTGGGAATGGGTCTGCATTGTACTGATTCACCCACTGGCGCAACTCAAACACAAACCGATCAGCTTTAGTGGGTAAGTAAAACGCTTTGCTGAAATTGGCACTTCCGCCTTTGGATTCCAGGTAACGTTCCTGATAATGGAGAAAAATTTGGTCATCTTCCAAAACCCCATTCTGCCCAATGTGAGAATACCAGCGAGGCGTGAGTTTAATGAAGAAACCGGGGAGTTTGGAGGCAAATTTAAAGGGAAAACGAGCAAATAGACGACATTCTCCCTTGCGAATCGGTGTCGCATACACCACCGTCATGGTTCTGCCAAATTGTTTCGAGGTGAGGTCATGCCACATTAATGTGGGGGCAATAAAGGTGGTGTCTTGGCGTCCTAGGGTTCCTTTACGGGGTCCTTGTTCCCAAACCCCTTTAAACCCCTGTTCCCCGGATTCCGTAACCTCTAGCTCAACCGGATTGGCGTAGGCGCGATCGCTCACCGAGCGATGATGGGTAAAGGGAACGTGGCTTACATCTAGCACGTTTTCCAGCAATGTTAAGGCATCATAGGGCAAGTCCCGAAACGTGTCAATACAAACCCATCCCTCTGGGGAATCCTTTAAGGGTTCGACGATAGGAACCTTGACATTGGGCGCGTTTTCTGGATTGCCGGGGTAAACAAATAATAGCCCTTGACATTCAGTCGTGGGTAAGGCGTTAACACAGGCGCGTTGAGAGGTTTGGGCGCTACTGTCTTCGGTTTGTTGGGGAATGCGATCGCACGTTCCTTCTCCGGTGAATGCCCAACCATGATAAGGACATTCCAGCAGCCCATCTTCAGCAATCCTACCTTGTGACAGGGGAGCAAGTCGATGAGGGCATTGATCGTCAAAGACACGCCAGCGATCGGCAACTTTATCCCACCAAATCACTAAATCTCGACCCAGCAGCGTGAATTGCGTGGGTTGGGACTGATCGAGATCCTTTAGGTAATGAACCGGATACCAGGCTTCTGTGTGATCGAAGGAATGGGTCATGAGTTAGGCGACAGGAAATTAAAGGCTCCATATTTTATGGTATTGCTGTCTTAAGTGGAATGTCACTGACTTTAGAGTTTGTAGTAAGCGCTAAAGCGCTTCTGGCACGCTTCGTGCCTACTACGAACCCAGCTTAAGTCAGTGGCATTCGTCTTAAGTGGAATAGCACTCGGACGCCAGAAAATAAATGTGTTGGCTAAAAGCGCAAGTTCACGCTTAGTGGACAAAAACTCTGAATCAGTCAGCTTTAGCTGACTTTTGCTTTTGGTTCCTTGGGTTTGAACCCAAGGCAGTTTAACGTCAAGACTCCCCGCGTAGCGCTATATTACATTTTGCTGATAATCTTCTGCACAATCTGCATTCCCGTCACCGCTTGCCAGCCAAACAGTCCTAAAAGCGCCGCATTCAGGGCAATATGGCTATAACGTGCCCACATTTGTCCTTTTTGCATGAATGGTGTCAGAGACGCTGAGGTGGCAATGATGGCAGTCATACTTAAGCCAACCAGCAAGTGGGGACCGAAAAACAACTTGCCGTTGTTGATATAAGTCACCGCCATTGCCCCGACAGTGCTAATCACCATAAAGGCTAACAGGGCTGAACCAATTTGATGGTGTTTGATATTGTATTTGCCCTTGACTAGCTCTTTGCGGAGTTCACCTTCTGCCGTTCTCGTCTGTTGAATTTTGATCCCCAGATACAGGGCATAAATGGCAGTTGCCAGCAAGAGCCACATCACTATAGGGTGAAAGAATTGGGAGTAAACTTTAATCGGTTCTGGGATGTCGAAGTTCATAAGCTTATTGGAGCAGTTTTAATATAGTGACAAAAGTTAACATAGCATAGCTGCGGTTTCGTCTAAAGTCTGATAACGAAACTGGCTTCCCTCCCAAGAGGTAGATTTCCCCTGCAATTAGACAACAGCGATGATCCAAAACACTGATGGCTTACTGCTCAAAGCCGCCCAAAGTGGTAACTTGACCCAAATCAAAACCCTGCTGAGTCAGGGGGTGAATATCGATGCAACCGATCGCGATGGCACAACAGCATTGATGATCGCCGCTCAACGAGGTTATACCGAAATCGTGCGATCGCTCATTGCCGCAGGTGCTACTGTGAACCTGCCGCGAAAACGGTATAGGTTAACCGCACTTATGCTAGCCGTCGCCGCGAATCAGGTGGATGCAGTGGAAACCTTAATCGCGGCGGGTGCGGATGTTAACGCCAAGAATGAGGATGGTAGCACGGCGCTGATGGTAGCGGCACATAAAGGTCATTTCACACTGGTGCAACGGTTATTAGCAGCAGGTGCCGATGTCAATATTCAAGACAAAGATAACGATAACGCCCTGAAGCTAGCGGCGGAAAGTGGTCATATCCAAATTGTCAACCTCTTACTTGAAGCTGGGGCAGATGGCACACTCAGTTCAGAGGCATTGCTGCTGGCGGCGAGTGAGGGTCATACTCAGATGGTGAACCGATTGCTGGAGGGTGAGTTTGATGCCAATACTCGCAACGTTGATGGCAGAACCGCACTCATCCAGGCAGCGGAGTTAGGCTATTTACCGATTATTCAGTCCTTGTTGGCGCATGGTGCTGATGTCAATTTGCCAGATGAGGATGGTGAAACGGCGCTGACGTTAGCGGCGGATCAAGGGCATAGGTTGGTGGTTCAGGCTTTAGTCGCGGCGGGTGCGGATGTAAATCACCCCAATCCCAGGGGGGGAACGGCGCTAATGGCGGCAGCAGCCGGGGGTCATTGTGACATTGTGCGGGCATTACTGGAGGCGGGGGCAGAGATTAATCTCCAGGATGCGGATGGGGAGACAGCCTTGCATTTAGCCTCGGTAGAAGGGCATACGGAGGTTGTGGAGACGTTACTCCAGCGTAACGCTAACGTAGACCTGAAAAATAAGCTCGGTGACACCCCACTGATGCTAGCCGCTTTACATGGTCACACAGAGATTGCGATCGCGCTAGTGCAACATGGTGCTGACGTAAATGCCACCAACCAAGGTGAAACCCCACTCACCCTTGCCCTATCTCAGGGATACCCCGAAACGGTAACAGTATTGCTCAAAGCGGGGGCAAATGCCAATCTGACCGATATAAAAGGGAAAACCCTGTTAATGAAGGTGGCTGATCAAGGGGATAGTGAACTGATACGCTCATTATTAGCATCCGGGGTTGATGTGAATCAGCGAGATAGTGCGGGGGCGACAGCCTTAATGTGGGCAGCCCATCGGGGTTATATTCCCGCCGTGAAATGTTTATTAGACGCAGGTGCAGATGTCACCCTCAAAAATCGGGGGGGCTATACGGCGATGATGATTGCTGAATTTAATGGGTATGCGGAAGTCGTGGGAGTTCTGAAAGCAGCAGGGGTGGTGGAGTAAAAAGGGATAGGGGAGATGGGGAAGATGGGGGAGAGTAGGGGCGGGTTTAGGGACTAATATTGGTTGTTATCCCTAGCTTGGCGGCAAAACCCGCCCTGTGTGTAGGGGTAGGTTTGATCTACTAACGGGAAGGTTTTTCACCCTGATATCACTAAACCCGCCCCGATAGAGTGCAAGAAATATTCGACAAATGACAAATGACGAATGACGAATAACAAAAAGATTTTACCTCTTGGTTTATTGTCAATAACTTTTGTTATCTACGGACAACCCAGAACTAATATCGTACCTGGGCAAGAGGTATACAGCACTACATATTATATAGCGGTGGATTGCCAGAATCAGATTTATCAGGTGCGCTTTGTGCGGTTTCTGGATGCTAACGGACAAACAATTGAAGATTATAACTATGGAGAAGATGGCAGAGGAGGTATACCTGAACCCGGTTCTGCCGCAGAAGCTTCACTCAAGTTTGTTTGCTCAAAGTAATATCGCGGTTTTCTGGGAGCATCCCATTTTGGAAACAACATTACCTAAAACAATGGTATTTCAATAGTTTCAGCCAGGATTTTTTTTAGGCTAAAGCCCTGGCTACAGACTTAACTGGGTAAGGCTACAATAGTACCATAGAATTGGCGAGATTTCTGAGCGCACGTCAGTAGGGCGCACGTCAGTGCGCCCCTACGTTATGGCATAAAAATAAATGAACTAACACGATTTTTCCTTCCTCAATTAACTCAACTCAATGGACTTAGTGATATGATCCAACAATTGCAAACTGATTCAGCCACCGATATTATCTACCCTGACAGCGATGGGCAACCTATGGCAGACAACACCAAACAATTTCGCTGGATTGTGACAGTTAAAGAAAATATAGAAATATTATTTGCGGCTAATGCTGATGTATTCGTAGCTGGCGATTTACTTTGGTATCCTGTTCAGGGAAAACCCAAAGCTTGCCAAGCCCCTGATGTGATGGTTGTCTTCGGTAGACCGAAAGGTGACAGAGGTTCCTATCAGCAATGGCGAGAAGAGAATATTGTCCCCCAGGTTGTCTTTGAGATTCTCTCCCCAGGAAACCGTGCCAAAAAGATGGCAGAAAAACTCTTATTCTATCAACGTTACGGTGTTGAAGAATATTACATTTATGATCCAGATGACATCGAATTAACTGGCTTATTGCGGTCTGGAGAATGGTTAGACCCCATTGAAGATATGAATGGATGGGTCAGTCCACGATTAGGAATACGGTTTGAACTCACCCCTGATACCCTGGTCATTTATCGCCCCGATGGACAACGATTTCTTACTCCAGTTGAACTCGATCATCTCCGAGAACAGGAACGTCAACGGGCAGAAGAAGAACGTCAACGCGCCGAGGAAGAACGTCAACGCGCCGAGGAAACAATGGCTCAATTGGAACAAGAACAACAGCGCTATCAAGCGTTGATGGAGAAATTACGATCTAGAGGAATTGACCCAGAACAATTGTAAGTGTGGTTCACTCAGACAAATTTAAACGAAAGTTGAGCGCAGTCCCCATCTAAAATCACAAGATTTAGATGGGGTTAGCGAAGTTATATCAACACTCAATTAACGTTGTTCAGCTGGACCCTCTGTTGCACCAGAAACAGCTTTCCAAGCTGTTAATCCGCCTTTGAGAACCGATACAGACTCAAAACCCGCTTCCCGCAGTTTGGATGCGGCTTCATTGCTTTGTTGATCATTGTCACCGTAGACATAGATCTCACGTTGCGGTTCGAGACTGGCGGTGGCGCGATCGCTGAGTTCATCGATTGGCATGGGAATCGCCCCCATGATCCGCCCTTGGTTAAAGGCACCGCGATCGCGAACATCCAAAATCGTCAAAGCGGGTTCACCCCATTGGAGGCGGGATTTAACGGCTTGAGCGCTAGACTCTGGCATCTGTTGGGGTGGTGGGGTAGGAATTGCCTCATTCACATTTTCTTTTGCCTCGGCGATGGGGTTCGTTGTTTGTGGGTCTGACATAATAGTTGTGTAGTGATAAGTCCTAATTACCTCACCATAATCACAATTTCCTCTTGTAAACCTCTTTCTTTAGACGTAAGGTTTCCCAATCCGGGCAACCTGATGAGTATAAATGCTTAGGCTTCCTTAACCAAATAGCTGGCGGCTAATTCATTTGGACTGATCTGTTCATAAGGTTCAAAGGGTTGATGAATCCAGGGATTGTCGGGTAAATAGTCCACGTAATAATCCGGGGTAATCAGGGAGTGAGCTTTGTACCACAGAACCGCCGTGCGAATCTCCTCCAGTTCATTCCCATAGCGTTCCTCTAGCCAATTCATCGATTCCCGTAGGCTAACGCCGGAATCCACTAAATCATCCACCAGCAGCACGCAACTCCCCAGGGTTTCCGTTGTCATCGTCAGATGGTGGGAAAAGGTGATGTCACCTCGGACACGGTTTTGGGAACCCCCATAAGAGGATGCAGCAAGAATCCCTAAGGGTTTATCATAAATTCGGCAGAGGATATCCCCGACTCGTAATCCTCCCTTAGCAATGCAGACAATTTGGTTAAACTCCCAGTTGGCTTGATAAATCTTGACGGCTAGGCGTTCAATTTTTTTATGGTATTCTGACCAAGTGACATATAGGTCTGACATAAGTATCGTCCAGTAAAGGGTCAATCGGGATAGAATGGTTCCCTTAAATCCTAAATAGGAAACCGGGAACAGGAAACGGAAAACAGTAGGAAAGTGGTTCAAGTGTTTTTTGTGTCATTAGCAACTAGCCTAGTATTTCATGCCTGATTGGGACATGCTATATAAGTTATAAATGTGACGCCAAAAAAATACCCTATTCCAACTTTTGCCCACTTTCTCTATTTATTGATTACCTAAACGCTTTTCTAGAAACTGTAATATAAGTTACACTTAAACGAGAGTTGGGGAGACATTTAAACGTGACCTATCGAATTTTAAGCTTAGATGGTGGAGGCATTCGCGGCATTATCTCAGCCGTCATTTTAGCAGAAGTTGAACGAATTCTCAACCAACCATTAAACCAATATTTCGATTTGATTGCCGGAACCTCTACCGGTTCAATCCTCGCCTCAGCGATTGCCACGGGACGCCAAAGCCAGGAGATTATCAGGCTCTATCGAGGCAAAGGGGCAAGAATTTTTCCTTATCAAGGTCGTTTTTCCCCCCGGCGGTTGGGATTAGTGTTTCAATACGGTCTTTCCGCACCGCTCTACCCAGACGATGGCTTAATTCAAGTGTTACAAGAAGAGTTTGGCTCAACCCGGTTATCGGATATTGAGAACTCTCTGCAACTGATGATTATTGCCTACGATACCATGGGGCGAAAACCAATTGTATTCAAAAGTTGGCGTCAAGACCAAGATTTTTTCACGATTCCTTTATGGGAAGCCTGCGTCTGTTCCTCCTCTGCACCCACCTATTTCCCGGCTCACCTTTTACAAACATCGACTCGACAATATTCGGTCATTGATGGTGGCGTTGGTGCCAATAATCCGGCGGCGGCGGCTCTGGCAGAAGCCCTACGATTAAATTATTCAATTCAAGACATTTCTGTACTCTCAATTGGTACTGGAAGTTCTGAGCGTCCATTTCCCTGGAATGAGACACGCGGTTGGGGATTGGCACAATGGGGATGGAAAGGACGCCTGATTGATGTATTATTTGATGCCTCTTCTGATATTCACGATTACATTACTCGGCAGATCCTGAGTTCTCAGGACTTAGATAATCGTGACTTTCAGCGCTACCTCCGTCTCCAACCCGATATTATGAATTTTGAGATCGACAACGCCAGTCCGGAAAATATTGCTAATCTTACCATGTTTGCCCGAAATTACATTGCTGACAATCAACAGAGGCTGAAAGATTTTTTAACAAGTGATAAGTAGAGACATGTCCTGGCATCTCTGTCAAAAGCATGCTCCCTTTAGCCACTGTAGGGGCGGGTTTAGGGACTCAATCTAGCTAGTTACCCACAACTGAACAAAAAAACTGCCCTTATTCATAAGCAATAAGCCAGTAGGGGCGGGTTTAGGGACTCAATCTAGCTAGTTACCCACAACTGATCAACAAAACCCGCCCTTGTTCATAAGTTATCAAATAATCGAGTAATGACACCCAAAGCCCGTAAACAGTTCGCTCAACATTGGCTGCGTAGTGAAAAAGCCCTAAATCAAATCGTGAAAGCAGCCGACTTGCAGCCGAGCGATCGCCTGCTGGAAATTGGTCCGGGAACGGGTGTGCTGACACGGCGACTCTTGGCGGAGGTGGAGTCAGTGGTGGCGGTTGAGATTGACCGGGATTTATGTCAACGTTTGGTTAAAAGCTTCGGTCAAAACGAAAATTTTTTACTCTTACAAGGGGATATTCTCTCCCTGAACTTACACCAGCATCTCACCGCCTTTGAGAAATTCCAGCATCCGAATAAAGTTGTTGCTAATATTCCCTACAACATTACCGGTCCAATTTTGCAAACGCTGCTGGGAACCATCGCCCAACCTGTTAATCCCGCCTTTGAGTTAATCGTACTCTTAGTGCAAAAAGAAGTGGCACAACGATTATGTGCGAAACCGGGTTCTAAGGCATTTGGCGCATTATCAGTGCGAGTACAATATCTGGCAGACTGTGACTGGATTTGTGATGTCCCAGCCATTGCCTTTTCCCCACCCCCCAAAGTTGACTCCGCTGTTGTCCGCTTGCGTCCCCGCCTTATCGCCCCTTCAGCCGATAACCCCCAACAGCTAGAAACCTTAGTCAAGCTGGGTTTTGCCAGTAAGCGGAAAATGTTGCGAAATAACCTCAAATCCGTATGCGATCGCGATAAAATTAACCAATTACTCGAACAAGTAGACAGTCATCCCCAAGCCCGTGCGGAAGACTTGAGCGTTAGCCAATGGGTTGCTCTGGCTAATCGCTTAAATGGGACAGTAGGGGAAGCAGGGGAAGCAGGGGGAGCTGGGGGAGCAGAGGGAGCTGGGGAAGCAGGGGAAGCAGGGGGAGCAGAGGAAGCAGGGGGAGCAGAGGAAGCAGGGGGAGCTGGGAGAGCAGGGAATTGACTGATGGATTATGTCTACAAGCTGCACGAGTGATCCATTTAATAGTAATTTATAATTCATAATTTATAACTCATCATTCCCATGCGTTCCTATTCCCTAATCGCCCCTGCCAAAATTAATCTGTATCTGGAAATACTAGGCGATCGCGCCGATGGGTATCATGAACTGGCGATGATCCTGCAAAGCATTGAACTCGCTGATCAAGTGAGTGTCCGGGCTATTGGGACTCAAACTATTCAAATTCACTGCGATCACCCGCAAGTCCCCCTGGATCAAACGAATTTGGCTTACCGGGCGGTGGATTTGATGAGTCAACAGTTTCCCGATTGCTGGGCGCAGTTTGGCGGTGTGGAAGTCACGATTAAAAAGAAGATTCCCGTCGCGGCTGGATTAGCCGGAGGATCAACCAATGCTGCTGCTGTGTTGGTAGGATTAGATATGCTTTGGCAATTGGGACTCACGCAGCCAGAATTACAAGAGTTAGCGGCGAAACTGGGTTCAGATGTACCATTTTGTCTAGCAGGAGGAACCGCGATCGCAACCGGGCGAGGCGAAGAACTTGATCCCTTACCCAGTCTGGATTCGTTCTATGTCGTATTAGCCAAACATCAAAATTTAGCTGTTTCTACAGCTTGGGCGTATCAAACCTATCGGACTCAGTTTAGCCATACTTATGGGCGTTCTGAGGGAGTCAATAAATCCACAACAACTGAAACAATAGATACCCCCACTCGCGTGCATTCGGGTTCTATGGTTCAGGCTATTTTAAATAAAAATGTAGCTAAAATTGGTCAACTGCTATACAACGATTTGGAGCAAGTTGTACTCCCGAACTATCCCCAAGTCTTGCAACTGCGGCAAGCCTTTGAAAATTGTGGTGCATTAGGCACAATGATGTCCGGTTCGGGTCCTACAGTATTCGCTCTTTGTCAGTCTCAGGAACAAGCCCAAGCGCTTTTACAACACGTCCAGTCAGAAATCCCTGATCCAAATTTAGGGTTTTGGGTGACGAAGTTTGCCAGCCATGGGATTCAGATTGTCTCCTAATAATGATTTCGAGAGAACAGGGAACAGGAAATGGGGAAGTAGGAGATGTAGAAACGTAGTAGGAGATGTAGAGACGTAGCATGCTACGTCTCTACAGTTAGGGCGAATTTTGCTTATAACTTATGACTTATTGTATTAAACCGGGATGCCTGACACCAGAAAACATCGATTCCGCTCACTTTTGTCAAACCTGTGGGGAACAGTTACGCCTAAAAGAACGCTACCGCCCTCTACGCCCCCTCGGTAGCGGTGGATTTGGTAGAACCTTTTTGGCAGTTGACGAAGATATTCCCAGTCAACCCTATTGTGTGATCAAACAACTTTATCTGGAAAACTCCGAGCCAGAAACCTTCCCAAAAGCCAAAGAACTGTTTCACCAAGAAGCCATCCGTTTAGATGAATTGGGCAAGCATCCGCAAATTCCCGCACTTCTGGCACATTTTGAACAGAATCAACAACTTTATTTAATTCAAGACTTTATTCCGGGGCTAACCTTGAGCGAGGAGTTAAACCAAGAGGGACATTACAACGAAGCGCAAATTTGGGAATTCTTGCGCGAACTATTACCCTTAATTCGCTATATTCATTCCCATCGTGTACTGCATCGAGATATCAAACCCGCCAATATTATCCGCCGCCAAGATGACGGTAAATTAGTGTTAATTGATTTTGGCGTTGCCAAATTGCTGACGGATACCGCCTTGCTGCAAACGGGTACAATTATTGGTAGCCCGGAATATATGGCTCCCGAACAACTCAAAGGTAAAGCATTTTGGGCAAGTGATCTGTATAGTGTGGGAGTAACTTGCCTTTATCTAATGACTCAGGTATCTCCCTTTGACCTGTATGATACATTCAACGAAACCTGGGCGTGGCGGGATTTCTTACCCCCTGGAACCCAGATTAGCGATCGCCTAGGCAAAATCCTGGATCAGTTAACTCATTCTAGTCTCAAACAACGCTATCAATCGGCTGATGAGGTAATCGCGGATTTGACACCTGCTATATCTCCTCCCGTCGGCACTCATTTTATCAACTTTCGGCAACCCAAAACCCGCAAAACTAAACGAAATCGTCTCGCCTCAGAAGTGGGAATTGACTATCAGCGGTTAAAGCAACTCTTAGCCACCCATAAATGGCAAAAAGCCGATGAAGAAACCTGGATGATATTGGGTCAAGCCTGTGGCAAATTCCCCGGTTATTATCTGAAGTTGGATGATATCCAAGAATTACCCTGTGAAGACTTGCATACCCTGGATCAGCTATGGGTGAAATACAGTAAACACCATTTTGGCTTTACGGTGCAACGTCGCATCTATCAAGAGGTTGAAGCTGATTATCCCAGTTTCTGCGATCGCGTGGGTTGGTCGATTCACAATCCTCGCGTTCCGGATACAGCCTATCAATTTAATCTTAAATCTCCCGCCGGACATCTACCATCCCGTCGCTGGGTGGGAGGATATTACGACTGGTGGCGTCATGCTGAAGCGATCGCGACTAAGTTGGAACAATGTGGTTTGTAGTAGGGGCTTTAGCCTTAGAGCATCAGCCTAATTTCTCCCTTTTGGGGGACGATCTGGACACCAAAATCTTGATACCAAAGAGGATAGGCTCGGATGCTTTTCTCGGATCATACCCCGACCTGATCTGAACAAGCAAAAAACTCCGATAACCATTGCAGTGTAAAGACTATGGAGAATAAAATTATGAATACCCAAGATCAAGCACGGAAACTTGCCACTCAAGAACGTCTCGCCGACGAACAATTGAAACAAAACATGCTCAACCGTGCAGAAGCAGAAGTCGAAGCGCCCTCTGCTGATACCCCGACTCAAGAACAAAGCCGAGAATCAGCAGCCCAGCAGCGTGAGGAAAGTGAACACTTGCAAGAAACCATGCAGAGTCGCGCTGAAGCCAACACACCCTAATGTTGTCGGCTGAATTTCTGAAACGTAGTGGCGTGGCACACCTTAATTGGTGGATTAGAATTGTAGGGGCGCATGGCGTGCGCCCGGTTTAAACGTCAAATCTATTCCACAATTTTAGCTGTGTCAGTCCAGTAGTGGCGTGGCACACCCTATTTGATGAATTAGAATTACGCCCGGAAACTGTAGGGGCGCAAAGACTTGCGCCCGATTCAATGGTCAAATCTATTCCACAATTTTAGCTGTGTCAAGCCAGTAGTGTGACACACCTGAATTGATGGTTAAAAATTGGGTTCGCAGTAGGGAACCTTAGCCCTAGATTTTATTGGGTTTCCTATGTCAACCCAACCTACAACCTATTGCACCATTTTAGCTGTGCCACGCCAGTAGACTAAGCCTTCTCAAAAAGCACTATCATGTCTGCTGAAATTCCCACCACTGTTAAATATCTCATTTTAATTTAATAGGAAGGGCGGGTTTTGTTGAGAGGTTATCGGTAGATAGCAAAATTAAACAGCTAAACCCGCCCCTACAAATAACAATGACAAATGACGCTCCCTACCATTCAATTTAAATTTCCCCACCTATTATATTATAAATGTTGACCCAATTCCTGTCGCAGGCGATAGAGAATCATATCCGGTTCAACTTGACTGAGAATATCTTGAATCACCGTACTCGCACCTAAAGGTCCCCAAGTGCAGCCTTGTTCCAGATACACTTGCGCCGCATGACCAACCGTATACGCGCCATACCCGGCAATCCCAGCTTGAGTCACGGCGGTTCCAGCAAAAGCCGTGACTCCGCCAATACTGGCAACAGCTGAGGCACTTTTACCCATTCCCAACAGCGCACTACTTCCCAGTTCACCCAACAGTAAACCACCGGAACTAATTAATAGTTTGCGCCATAACTTTCCCGCTTCATAACTCGTCATCGGTAAACCGTAGAGTCGCGATAAGGAACGAATCAGTGCCAAGTCTGCTACAGTTCCCCCTAAGATATCCAACAGACCAATCGGATTCAGCGCCACTGCCAAGGCTTTATACTTAGCAAAGCGCCAGATTAAATCTTCGGCGTCTGCCTTACGTTGTGCCACAGTTTTCTGGGCAATGCTAACTTGGGCAGTTCGGGCTTGGAATAGGGCATTCAGTGCCAAGAGCGATCGCCCTTCGCGATTGAGTATCCTTAAAATGGCTTGCTGCAACTCATCTACCTGCGGCGGTAGGGTTTCCCATTCATAACTGACGGTTCCATCGGGCAATTCTACCCGCACTGGTATGGGAGACGGTTCTGCGGCGACCCGAACAATCTCCTCTGGTGATAACATCTTTTGTAAGCGGCGATCGCGGGGAGTCCCTGTACCCAGTTCTTGCAGTTGCTGGTAAATCGCCTCTCTATCTTGTTCCGGATACAAATCAACTTTGTTAAATACCAGAATCAGTGGCTTTTGGGCTTGTCGCAGTTCCGACAACGCCTGATACTCCGTGCGGGTAATATCCCCAGCCACGACAAATAAAATTAAATCCGCCTCAGACGCCACCTGTTGCGCCATCTGCGCCCGTGCTTCTCCCTGAACTTCATCCAATCCCGGTGTATCAATTAACTCAACCTGTACTTTCCCCTCACCACCAGGCGTCCAACGTACCGACTTGGGCCACTGGGTTACCCCATGCAGAGGACCCGTTTGCAAGATTTTCTGACCCAACAATGCATTGACAACAGCCGATTTGCCGCGACTGACTAAACCAAAGGTAGCAATGCGAATCACGCCAACTTCAAGTTTGTCTAAGCTAAACTGCAATACCTCTAGTTCATTCTGGAGGGCAGCTTGCAGTTCCACATCGGGAAGGGGGCGGCGGTGATGCAGGTTGTTGTACCAGAATAAAGTATGCCGCAAACTGGCACGAGCGCGGTGAATATAGTAGTCTTGGCGATTGCGACTGGGTTTAGGGGAAGGGGATGGTGATTGACTCAAGGTTAGATGGGAAAGGATGGGCTACAGATCTATTGTCGTCTAACGAGCGATAGGAATGTTGTTGCTTGCTGGGAATGGCAACAAAGCAATCAGCAAGTTCACATCTGTGAGTTAAAGTTCACAAAAACAAACAATACCCAGAATATTTGGTAGCGTGACATTACCTTAATTCAAAGAATGAAGGAGTTCAAGATGATTATGGGTATCTCTAGACTTGCGATTGTAACTTTTGGTGTTGTCTTGGGATTAGGGATCGCTAAGAGTGACTCTGCCCTAGCTGCATCATTTACAGGATTAGGAGATCTACCTGGCGGTGATTTTACTAGTGCGGCTATTGGTGTGTCAGCCGATGGTTCTGTTGTGGTGGGAATAAGCAATAGTGCCTCCGGTGATGAAGCTTTTCGCTGGACGGAAGCGGGAGGGATGCAAGGACTGGGGGATTTACCTGGGGGTGATTTCGGCAGTGGTGCCTCTGGTGTGTCAGCCGATGGTTCTGTGGTTGTAGGATTTGGCTCTAGTGCTTCTGGTCGTTCTGGTTATGAAACTTTTCGCTGGACAGAAGCGGGAGGGATGCAGGGACTCGGTGACGATGCTGATGGTGGTTTTCTCAGTGGAATCATTGATGTGTCAGCCGATGGTTCTATTGTTGTGGGGACTGATGGCAGAAGTGCTTCTGGTGCCTTTCGCTGGACGGAAGCGGGAGGAATACAGGAACTCGGTTACCTGCCTGGAGGTGATTTCAACAGTTTAGCTTCTGGTGTGTCAGCCGATGGTTCCGTAGTTGTAGGTCACTCCACAAGCCCTGGTGGTGAAGCTTTTCGCTGGACGGAATCGGGCGGAATACAGGGACTAGGTAAGTTACCTGGAGGTAGTTCCTCTGCGGCTTGGGATGTGTCAGCCGATGGTTCTGTGGTTGTGGGAATGGGAGGGAGTAACTCAGGTCTTGAAGCTTTTCGCTGGACGGAATCGGGCGGAATCCAAGGACTAGGAGATCTTCCTGGAGGTGATTTCTACAGCATAGCTTACGGCGTATCTGCAGATGGTTCTGTTGTTGTCGGTAGCTCTTCTGGTGGTGGAGCCTTTATCTGGGACAGCACTAAAGGTATGCGTTCTCTGCAACAGGTTCTGGAAAGTGACTTTGAGTTAAATTTAACAGGCTGGAGTTTGGGAACGGCTCGTGCCATTTCTAATGATGGTTTAACTATTGTTGGTTATGGAACTAATCCTCAAGGAAATACTGAAGCCTGGATAGCGCGGCTCGATTCCAACACAGAGCCAGTTCCAGAACCTCTGACTATTCTTGGTTCAGCTACTGCTCTCGGATTTGGAGCCTTATTCAAGCGAGAGCATTCAAGAAGACGAAAAAAAGCCAAGCAAAACGATTAATACAAGAAGACTTACGCTCCATCCGTGTCAACTTAAGGTAGAAAAGTAGTGTCAACTTAAGGTAGAAAAGTAAGCCGTTCGAGTTCCCTCCCCTTGATAAGGGGAGGGTTAGGGTGGGGTCAGATCAAGGTATATTAAGTGCGATCGCGCTCTACTGGGGAACCGCTATTCTCCCTACCTGTCGATACCTGGACACTTAAGGGTTGGTCGTCGTTTATACTGAAGTTCCTCTCAGCTATGCGTTGATGGCGCTAAAGCGCAACTACAAGCGCAACTACAAGCGCAACTACAAGCGCAACTACAAGCCCTAATTACAAACTTGGTTGCTCACGTTCCGATCGCCAAATCTGCCAGTATACTCCTATCCGCTCAACGAAGACTCCTGGTTTCTCTGCATAAATGCGCTGTCCTAAACAGTACGCTGACTGCTGCAATTGAAGTCGTCGGCGATCAATTAAGCCAATTAGGGCGTCTAGTTGAGGGCGATCGCCTGCTAGTTTGGGTTCCTGTTCCAGTAACTGACGCAACATCGCTAAATCATGGTCATCCCCTAGATAATCAGCTAATTGTTTCGTTTCTGATGCCATTTCTGCCATCAAATTTGACCATACTAATTTGAGCAGTCGCAGATGATACCAAAGGTATTTTACCCGCTTGCGCCAATCATGAAAGTTTTCGACGCTAGGCTGATTAAAGGCTACAATTAATGCTTTATCCCCTCGTTTATAGACGCGCTGGAGACTGGGCTGGATTGTTGACCAGTCATTGCTTTTAATTGACCAATCTTTGACCCGTTCCCGCGCCGCTTTAATCATGCGAATGGCGTCCTCTTGGGCATTTTTTTCGTCCAGAACTCGTTCACTAATGGATTGACTACGGGCTTCTAAGGCTTGACGCACTTCCCTAAAGCCATCGGCTGAGATAATATTGGCAAAATGTTCGGTTAAATCATCTAAGGTTTCAATTGTTACCTGAGCATCTCGTACATCGGATAATAATCGCCCTGCATCTCGGAAACAGCTATTTTCTTGGTGATACGTCTCTGAACCAATTTCATCCCGCACTAAACGCAATAATGCTCGTAGCTTCTTCAACCGCTTGCGAGCATCATGAACCGCTTCGTCTGGGCTATCATCAGTTTGACCCAGTAATTGAGCTAATGCTTGGTCAATCTGTTCGTAAGCAATGCGCTGAACTCCCTCAGATATAGATTCGGGTGCCTTTAATCGATATGCCATGTTAAGTGTGTGATCGCGCTTAGAGTTAGAATACGCTGACAATGTTTTTAGGGATAGGGGAGCATGTAGAGACGTAGCATGCTACGTCTGGGAAGCCGGGGAAGCGATGATACATTTTCCCTGATAGCGGTGCAAGGGTATGAACGGTTTTTACCCAATTTAAATGCATGACTGCTTATGGATCTTATCGTGTGCGATCGCGTCCTACTCAACCTCTCTCTTGGGGATTATTTGGACGGTTTGAGTGGCAATTTTCGCAGCTTACCACATAAGAGACTCGACTGTTCACTGGTTAAAACAATCGTTCCGTCGGGTAGTATGGCTCCGCCTAAATCAGCATCGGTCAAATCTGCACCACTCAAATCAGCGCCGCTTAAATCAGCTCCTCTCAGATTTGCCCCTCGCAGGTTAGCACCATGTAAATTTGCCCAAATCAAATCCGCTCGGCGTAAATTCGCCCCACATAAGTTGGCTCTGGTGAAGTTTGCCCGTGTCAACGTAGCTTTTTCTAAGACAATCCCTTCTAGGTTTGCCTGACTCAAGTCAATTCTCTGGAGATCTACGCCGTTTAACTCCAGATTGCTGAGGTTAAATCCCCGATAATCCCGTTCTCCCGCCGCATACTCCTCTAGCAGGCGATCGGGTGCCATTCTGATTCGTTCTAGTTTCTTAAACAAGTCTTGCTTTCTAGCTGACGCTGAGGATTGGTTTGGGTTAAGCATATTTCGATCAGAGGATTGCATAGCCTGCTTTACCTGATAAATTCAACATAGTTAATCTTCAGATATTTGGCTGAACGATTAATTGAGAATAGTCCTAATTTCCGGTGAATTTAATCCGCTTTCGAGGTAACTTAACCCACCATCCGGCGTGACTCTAATGAGTTCTCCTGTGTGATCTACGTCTCTATTCTCCAACTAAACCCTATTGTAGCAAAAGTCTCAAGCCTCTAAGGAGAGGGGAGAAGGTTTATGACTTAGGGAACAGGGAAGGAGTCAAAAGGAATAGGAAAACCTTGTCGTGCAATCGTCTAGCTTTTTATCTTGCAGTTGTATTCGGCAAATAGGGCTTGCTGCATTAATGAGGGTGGTGGAAATCAACTCAACCCTCTTAAGTTAAATGTTACTGACTTTAGAGTTTGTAGTCAGCGCTTCAGCGCTTATGGCACTAAAGTGCCTACTACGAACCCCGCTTAAGTCAGTGACATTCATCTTAAGTTCTGTCAATAGCCATCAACCCCTAACAAATGACCAATGACCAATGACCAATGACCAATGACAATCAACAAAAGCGCTGATAAACCGTTACTAACCCATTCGCATCTCCAACATTACCCGGAAATAGTACCACAGGTAAATCAGGAAATTGAGGATGATCTCCTGGAGTTCGCACGACAGAACAGCCGGGAATAATTTGACCCAGTAACCGGGCAGATCTTAAGTCTAATCCTGTACTTAAGACATCATTTGACGTAATCCCACCCTTACTAATTAAAAAGCCAATATCTTTGGGTAAGTCTCGAACAATATCCATTAATAATGCTGAAACGGCTGCGCCAAAGTTTAACCGAGTTTGCACGTCTTTAAAGACCAATTCCTCACGACTGGTATAAATGGCGGCTGTTTTATTCGAGTTGTGAATCTCCTCAACAGCAGCGACAACTTTGGCTAACAGTGAATCCCGTTGGGATGTTGACTCTTCAAGTAAATGAGTAACATCCACCTCAACGCCAACAATATCGGAGAGTTTCAGGAGTTCTTCAAGCTGTTGGGTGGTCTTTTTAACATGAGAACCCACCAACACAACGCCCGGTTTCCCTTCTCTGACATATTGTGCCATATTCTCTGGCGGGACGGGTTGAGCGCCTAGACTCGCCAGCGAGGTTAAAATACTGGCAGCAGAACGAAATAGGAACCGTTTCCCTTGGGCGGCGGCGCTGAGGACATCAGCCGCAAATTGGTCTAAATCGGCTTGAGTTTCCCCATCAACCACACCACATTGATTCCCACTTAAGTTGAGGAGGCGTTCTAAACTTCCTGAACGAATATCGGAGAGGACAAATCGTTCAACGTTTTCGGCTTTAATCCTTCCGTTGGTCTTTTCTTCCACATAATCGGGTAAATAGCTGTGGCGATAGCCAAATACCGAGTCACGGGCAAATTCAGTTTCATGGACGGGTGTAGGGACGCCATCCACCATCAGGTAATGAACACTGTCGCGGGTGACTCGTCCACCTTCAAAGAATGCAGGGACTAAGAAATGAGCATCGAAGGGTCCCACTTCTTGGGCAATCACATCGGTTTCCACGGGATAATGTCCGCGTAGGGTGGAATCAGAGCGACTGACGACAAGAAAATCGTCGATTCCTTCGGTTTCTATGGCAATTTTCAGATTATGGCAAACCTCACAGGTGACTGTGGCGGCTTCCTCTGGGGTTAACGCCCGCGTATTCGTCAGGACAAAGAAAATCGGCGAAGCATCTGCTAGTCCTAAGCGTAGCGTTTGCACATCCCAGCGCGTCAGCAGCAAGCAACTGTGAACGGTTTGGGAACCGGTGGGGTCATCATCCAAAACGATAATTTTGGGTTTGCTAGTCATGCTCTTGGTGTCCTGCGATCGGCAAGGGTCAATTTATCCCTGAAATTCAGGGTATCAGGATCTTGGCGAGAAAGCACGAAGCAATGTAGAGACGTTGCATGCAACGTCTGGGAGATGGAAGGGAGTCAGGGCGGGTTTTGTTCTAAACGTTACTATCAATGGCGACAAGAGAGTCCCTAAACCCGCCCCTACAGATTGCGGGTTTTGTACTAACGTTACTATCAATTTCGACAAGAGAATCCCTAAACCTGCCCCTACACATCATGTCCTCGAAGGTCGTGAAGGGTCAATCAAAACTCAACATTTTCCCATCAGCCAATAGGTTTTCATCTCGCCGCGCCCTTTAACCGCGATCGCACCTCGTTCCTGAAACTGGAATTTGTCCTGTAATCTCTGGTATGTCGTCTCCGTGACTTGTATTTTTCCCGGTTCTCCCGACGATTCCATCCGTGAGGCGACATTCACCGCATCTCCCCACAAGTCATAAATAAACTTTCTAATCCCAATCACCCCCGCCACGACTGATCCGGTATTAATTCCAATGCGAATTTGCAACGACTCACTGTGTTCGGCTTGAAACTGAGTAATCGCCTGCTGCATATCCAACGCCATCTGCGCGATCGCGTCTGCATGATCCTCCCTCGGCTGGGGTAATCCGCCAACCACCATATACGCATCACCAATGGTTTTAATTTTCTCCAAACCATGACGTTCTGCCAACTGATCAAATGTGGAAAACATTTTATTGAGTAAATTCACCAACTCAATCGGTTTTAACCGCGCCGATAAGGGCGTAAATCCGACAATATCGGCAAATAGAATTGTCACATCATCAAAATGCTCCGCAATCGCTGATTGGTCTTGTTTGAGCCGTTCTGCAATTAGTTCAGGCAAAATATTCAGTAATAATTGTTCCGATTTTTCTTGTTCTAACTGTAATGCCACCTCTGCCTGTTTGCGATCGGTAATATCACGCGCTACCCAAATCACCGAATCATCGGAAAGCGGTGACAAATTCGCCGCAAACCAAATATCTTCTCCTGCCAGATTGATGCAATACTCGATATTCACCGTCGCTTGAGTTAACAACGCTTCTCGAATACTATTGAGAATAAAATCTACCTGACTGGAATCGAAATATTCCAACAGCGTTGTTCCCAATATGTCCCCCGGAGATTTACACCATTTTCCTTTATTAGTAGGTGCTACCTTCAGACAACGACCCGATGCATCTACCACCAGAACCATATCCGTCATCGCGGCAAAAAGTGCCTTCATTTCCGCCTCGGCTTTCTTTTGCTGCATCACTGGACCCAACTGCGCCGATACGACAGACACCAACTCAATCCAATTTTCATCATTTTGGTGTTCTTCTGCCATAAAAAACACCAACACCGCTAAAACCGGGGCAGAGGTTTGCGGCGTGGCTGGGGCAACAATGGGTACAGCAAAGGCTGATTTTAACCCACAGTCGGTTGCCAATTTGAGTCGCAAGAAAACATCGTCTGATTCGGCGGCAATATCACTAATCCATTCCGGTTCACCGTGACACCAAACCCGTCCCGGTATTTCTTCTTCGGGTAAAAATGTTAGGGCTTCACTATACTCTCGGAATTGTTCCAGGGCGGTGATAACCTCTGGATCAAGTCCGGTCTGTTTGTAATACCAACGATGGCTACATTCTAATGCCATGCCGTCTGTCGCCGGAATCCAGACTTCGCCATAAATCCAGCCTGTGGTTTGACACACTTGATGCAGGGCAATTTCTAAGGCAGCTTGAAAATCGGGGGCGGCATTAATCGCTTGGCTAATTGTCAGCAGTAACTCAACTCGTTGTTCAGCCTGTTTGCGTTCGGTGATATCATTAATTACCGCCAGTATGCATTCTTCTTCCCCAATCGTAATTAATTCTGCGGATAACAGTCCCGTTCTTACCTGACCCAATTTGGTATAAAAATTAAACTCTTGATCCCGAATAGCGCCTGTCTTTTGTAATAGGCTACGGATTCGGGTTCGTTCTTGGGGTTCAACCCAAAAATTGAGTTCAATGGAGGTATGAGCAATCACATCCTCTAGGTCATATCCGGTAATCTTGAGAAAGCTTTCATTCACCTCAATAAAGGTTCCCTCAGCCAGAGTAGTAATCGTAATCGGGTTCGGGGATGAGCGAAAAGCCAGAGCAAATTTTTCTTCCGATAGGCGTAAGGCGGCGGTGCGTTGCTCAACTCGCGACTCTAACTCGGCTTGATTGTTTTCTAGGGCAGTAAAAAACGAGTATAACTGTTGACTCATTTGATTAAAGGATTGAGCTAAAATTTCGAGTTCATTCACCCGAACCGGAATTTTGCTGTTGACTTTTACTTGTTGGTCAAATTGTCCCTGGGCAATTTTTGCCGCCGCTATGCTTAACTGGGTAATCGGCTGGGTAATCCGTCTGGCGGTGAAGATTCCTAACCCAGTTGCCACAACGAACGCCGCGAAGCATAAGCTAATCGTGGTGCGGGTATTGGCATGGATTTGTTCCATGAAATCCGCTTCCGGTATCGCCACCACAATCAGCCACTCTAAGCCGTGATTATCTTGGAAAGGGGTGACTTGTAAATAATAGCGATCGCGGTTTAGGTTAAAGGATAGCTGTTGGCTCTGGTTAATCGAGTTTAAGGTATCAACGTTTTGGTTTAAATACTGCGCCGTTAATTGAATTAAAGGATCACGGCTATGAGTAGCAAATAGGCGTTGGGTTTTATCGCCATCCTGAATAAATCGCTGTTCTGATGTGGAACTGGCAACCAGTAATCCGGATTTCTCAATAATAAACGCTTGTCCCGTTTGACCAATTCTTAAGCTGTTGAGAAATTTACTGATTTCAGAGAGTAAAATATCAGTACCAACCACACCTAATAATTGATCCTTGTCGTCAAATACGGGTTCAGCTAGGGTAATCCCTAACCGAGAATGGCTAAACATGACATAAATAGGACTCCAAACCGTTTTACCTTTAAAAGCAGCCTCTTGATACCAGGGACGAATGCGAGGGTCATAATTGGCGCGACTATCTAACAGTTGCTGCCGATTTCCTTGGCTGTCGGTGGTGTAGGTATGAAAGTTATGGTTGGTTGATGGATCAGCAACTTTTAGCACTAAGCGGCTATCCTGGGTATAGCCTGCGCCAATATAGTTTCCTTGCTCACTGCCAAACTGAATGGTATTAATAGACTGGGTAATCTGGACGAGTTGCCACAGATAGCGTTCACTAGGCTGATCCTGAGTCTGCACCTGACCCCGACGCACAGCATTGGCGAGAACATGGTTGACTAGAAGAGGCGTTTCGATGTAACTATCAACATGTTGTACAATGCGATCGCTAACCTCGGTCTGTAACTGCGTAACCAGATTGTCAACCGCCTGCTGTCCATTGCGAAAGGAGAGATATCCAGTCAACCCCACCGCCGCAAAAATCTGGAGCAGAAAGGGAACCACCAGAACCACACGCAATGGCATCTTTTGACTGCGTTTAGCGCCTTTGACAAGCTGACGGGTAATGGTTGGCAGTAACATGGGGCAAGGATCACCTACATGAATAACACTGTATAAACTCGTCGATTTGATTAATCAGGTTTTCTGGCGTTGCATCATCAAAGCGAAAAGCTACTTCCTTTTGTACCAAAAACTTAAGTATCCCTAAAGTATCGCTAAAGTGAATAAATCTCCGTCTTCCTAGACAAATGCCAAGTCGGGACTCCTCGATTGATTTTTCCCAAGGAATCCTATAGTATCTTTAATGGGTTGGGATGAAAATAATTCTTCCTGTAAAGGAAATACAGGACTCATTGAATCATTTCCGTACAATTCTGAGAAAATGACCGAATTGGCTGATCGGGTGTAATACAGCAGCCATGAAAAACCCCTATTTTACTGTACGTTGGCTGTATTACTTAAGGTAAAACTGCTGTAGTGATATCACAACGTAGGGGCGTGGCACACCTTATTCCCGATCCGATGGTGACATCTATTCCACAATTTTAGCTGTGTCAGTCCAGTAGGGGCGGTAGGGACGCAAAGCCTTGCGCCTAATTGAACCATAAAATCTATTCCCTAAAAAGCTCTAATTGAATTTTGTCTCCCCCAGCTTCCAGACGTAGCATGCTACGTCTCTACACCGCTCCCCCAGCTCCCTCTATTCCCTGTTCCCTTTAGTTCACGTTTGTGCTGGCAAATAAACCGTAAATAAACTACCTTTGCCCAATTCACTTTCGACTTCAATCCTACCCTGATGAGCTTCTACAATCCGACGAGATAAGTATAACCCCAAACCACTTCCCGATCGCTTATGCTTGCCTTGGCGAAATCGCTTGAAGAGAGTGGAGAGATCTTCTGGACGAATACCTGCTCCCGTATCTTGAATGGAAATTGTCACCAAAGGGGGTTGACTATCTGCCGAGTTTGTGAGTTCTGATTCTAAACCTAAATCAACATCGACCGATCCTTTTTCCGTAAACTTGACCGCATTGCCAATGAGATTTGTGAAGACGCGACGGAGTTCGAGGCGATCGCCCATCACCTGACAATTACCTGAATTAAATGAATTGGTACACTCTCCTAGATTCAACCTTAACGCTAGTCCTTTTTCTTGGGCTAAGGGAGTCAGTTCTTGAACGACTTCCTCAATCATTTCCTGAGGATTTATAGTCACAAACGTTAACTCTTTAGACCCAGCATCGTGGCGATAGACTTCCAACACCGTATTCACCATCTGAACCAAATGTTGGTTGCTTTGTTGGATAGAAACAATTGCTTCCATGGCTGAATCAGGAAGCTGTCCAAAGCTTCCCCGTTTCAATAAACTCAGCATCCGATCAGCAGCGACTAAGGGGGTTCGCAAATCGTGGGTGAGACGAGAGACGAAATCCTCTCGCTGACGTGCCAGTCTTGCTTGTTCATCAATACTATGCTTCAGTCGCAGTAGCGATCGCACTCGCGCTAACAACTCCCCGACATCCACGGGTTTGCGAAGAAAATCATCCGCCCCAGCATCGAGTCCTTCGATCGCACTTGATTGTTCATAAGCGGTGATCAGCAAAATCGGGATAAAGGGCAAACTGCTATTTTGACGAATCCGCCGAGTCACCTCATAGCCATCCATTTGTGGCATCATTACGTCTAGCAAGATTAAATCAGGAGGTGATTTTTCGACTATTGCTAATGCTGAATATCCATCTTCGACTAAACTGAGGTCATATCCTTCAGTTTCTAAGATAGTTTGCATCAGAAATAAATTATCTGGCGCGTCATCAACTGCTAGAATTCGCTCTGCTTTTTGCTCAGGTAGATTCATTTTTCATCTATCTTTATATGAGATGTATCGTGACGTGAAAACAGGTAAAAAATATCAATTATAAGCAGGCATTTTAATTTCTGTCAACTTTCCCGAATAAGCCAGATAACGCGGCAATTCGACGCGGAAAATTGACCCTTCTCCCACTTGGCTTTCCACCGTAATATTACCCTGCATCAGTTGAACTAAAGATTTGGTCATTGCCAATCCTAAACCTGTGCCGTCGTATTGACGGGCGATGGTCTGATCAACTTGGCGGAAGGCTTCAAAAATATAGTCTAATTCAGCTTGAGACAGACCGATTCCCGTATCCTCAACCTCAATGACCAGTCGTTGCAATTCAATCTCGTATACATTGACCCAGATTGACCCGGATTTGGTAAATTTAACCGCATTCATTAGCAAGTGTTCTAAAACCTTGTGCAGGCGAGAGCGATCATTAATGACAGATGGATTTTTGAGTTGAATGGTCACTGATAGGTCTAACCCTTTCTGAAGTGCCAAGGGACGGATGTTATTAACTGTTGAGTTAACCACTTGATCGACATTAAATTCTTCAGCTTTGAGTTCCAAAGACCCTGCTTCAATTTGAGCGAAATCGAGGACTTCACTTAAGAGTGATAACAAATGTTTGCCATTTTTTAAGATGCATTGTACCATCTTAACTTGGGAGGGCGTCAGTGATCCATGGCGTTGGAGTAGAAGCATTTGAGCAAAGCCGATAATCACATTCATCGGTGTCCGCAATTCATGGGACGTCGTCGCTAAAAACTGCGATTTAAGTTTAGAGAGTTCTTTTAGCTGTAAATTTTGATGTTGAATTTGTTGCCGTTGTTGAGCTAATTCTTGATTTTGCCGGATTAGCTGTTCATTCGTCTGGCGCAACTGCTGATGAGCTAACTCAACCTGGCGTTCAGCTTGGTAGATGCGAGTGGCGTTCTGCACAATCCGTTCTAAACTTGTCGGTGAAACCTTATCCTTAACCAGATAGTCTGACGCGCCAGCTTTCATCAGCGCCACGGCAACTTGCTCATTACCGTGAGCGGTGATTACCACCAGAGGAATCTTGACGCCAGCGTTTCGTAAATCCTGCACCAGGCTTAATCCATCTTTGTCAGGGAGACAGTAATCTAGAAAGACACAGTCAAAGGTCTCATGGTTAATCTGAGCGATCGCGCTATGATAGTCACAGGCTTCCACACAATTGACTGACAAGCCCGTGGCATTCAGAGCCTGACGCACAGCTAAGCGATCGATGTCCTCATCATCAACGAGCAGAATATTGAGCATTTCTTTGATCAACGAGCAGAATTTGAGGGTTTCTTGATCACCAACGTCAGCATCAAGCTCACTGTTGTGTCCCAGGGAAAATGGCAACTGGTGCGCCAAGGCTATTGACCTAACGCACAACTGACTTAATGGAGGTTGCAGCTTATTCCTGGAAGTGAGTTTGCCTAAGCTGTCATTGAAGACAGTCCAACCTTTGTCTTAGATTGTATGCTCATAGCTATGGTTTTCGTCTCAGTCCATAGGCATAATCACTTGAAAGTCTCTTGGCTGGCAAATTTTTGGCTCAACTGAAACGGCTTGATACTATTGATAGATGTACATCTGCCACGGATCTGCCATAGTGATTAAATCTCAAGATGGATTAGGTTAGGCTGATTAAATAATGAAAATTCCCCAGATCCGAGAGAAGGAGTCAAACAGTCCTACATCTCTCAATGACCAAGATCAAACGAATTTGAGTTCTGAAACATTGATGGTGAGTCCTATGCGTGTCGTCCTGATTGAAGACCATAACCTTACGCGGATGGGTTTACAAGCCGCTTTACAAGAACAGGATGGAATTGAAGTCGTCGGAGAAGCGGCGAATGCGACTCAAGGATTGAAGCTGCTGGACAGCCTGAAACCCGATGTCGCGATTGTGGATATCGGTTTGCCGGATATGGATGGCATTGATTTGACTCGCAAGTTCAAGAGTAGCCATACAGATCCCCAGGAGCCAGAAACAAGGGTTCTCATCTTAACCATGCATGATAGTGAAGATGCGGTACTGGCTGCTTTTGCGGCTGGAGCCGATTCCTATTGCATGAAGGATATTGAAATTGAACAGCTTGTCGAGGCGTTAGACGTAACCCAGGAAGGGAACGCCTGGATTGATCCAGCGATTGCCAGTATTGTTTTACGACAGGTCAAACGAGAGCCATCCGCGGAGGTAGACGCGGCGCATCCGGAGCGCACCGTCAAGATTGATGGGGTAGGTCCAGAGTACGAACAAGTCATCGAAGCCTATCCCTTAACCGAACGGGAATTAGAGGTGCTTGAGCTAATAGTGGCAGGAGCAAGTAATGCTGCGATCGCGGATAAGCTTTATATTACGGTAGGCACAGTCAAAACCCATGTCCGCAATATCTTGAATAAGCTCTGCGTTGATGACCGCACCCAAGCTGCTGTCCATGCACTCCGTTCTGGATTAATTACCTAGGGGATGCAGGATAATTCCCTATACCTGATGCAGGGCGACCCGATAAAATTAAGGGGTGGGTCGTGTTCATTTGTGCAGACTTAACGTCATGAAGAGACTTTTTCTGCCTTCGCATCTTTGACTTTAGCGGGTAGGTAAAAGCTAAACGTTGAACCAACACCCACCTCACTTTCCACCGTAATATTACCGCCCATCATCTCGCAGAACCGTTGGCAAATCGCTAATCCTAAACCTGTACCGCCGTACTTTTTCGTAGTAGAGTTATCAGCCTGCACAAACGGCTGAAATATCTTTGCCACCTGATCTGGACTCATGCCAATGCCAGTATCGGAGACATTAAAAACAAGCCAATCTGAATTTTGGGAATCATTCAAGGTGTCGGGAATTGAAGCACTATCGATGGTTGCCGATGAAATGATCGAGGATTCTCCATTCGCCAGCAGCACCTGAGCGTCCCGTTTCGAGCTACCATTGTCCCCACCTCGACGTTCACGAGTCACACTGAGGACTATTGTGCCATTCTCCGTGAATTTGGCGGAATTGCTAATTAGGTTTAACAGCAATTGCTTAACCTTCGTTCGGTCAGCATGCATTGTACCAAGGGACGCCGTGCAATGAACCTCTAGGGTATTATTCTTTTTCTTAATCAGGGTTTGCACCGTCTTCTGAACTTCAACGATTAAGGTAGAGATATCGAAGCTTTCCAGATAAAGACTCATCTTCCCGGCTTCAATTTTAGAAATATCCAGAATATCGGTGATCAGATTCAAAAGATGGAGTCCAGAGTCGTAAATCTGCTGGAGATCCGAGACAAAATCGGTATACCCTAAATCCTCGGCATCCTCCCGGAGTAACTCACTTAAGCCGAGGATACCATTCAGAGGTGTCCGAAGTTCATGACTCATACTGGCAAGAAACGCACTCTTTGCCCGATTAGCGGCTTCCGCCTCTTCTTTTGCCTGTTGTAATTCAATTTGGGCTAATTTCGCGTCTGTAATATCCCGAACGATCGCTAAAACTTCTTGTTCACCACTAAGCACCAACCGTGCTTCAAAATTTCGGCGCTGTTCCTCCACAAACAACTCATATTCAAAAATTTGGATATCTTGAGTCTTTAACGTTCGCTCGACATACTCTAAACATAATGTCGCCACCTCTGTAGGTAAAACCTCAGAGACAGGTTGACCAACCCAGGTTTCAGATGATTGTAGGTAGGAGTCTCCTCTTGGTGCTTTAAAATCCAGAAAGATTCCATCTTGGCTAAACCGAAATATTAAATCGGGAATTGCATTCAACAAAGCACTATTTTTCGCTTCACTTTGCCGCAAATCTTCAGTCTGCTGTTCCAAACTTTCAATCAGGTTTCGCAGTTGGTCGGTCATGCTGTTAAATGCACCCGCTAAAACTGCCAGTTCGTCATTGGTGTCAATCGCAATCTTCTGACTCAGATCCCCTTTCGCTAGACGCTGGGTGGCGGCGGTCATCTGCTTTAAGGGGTCGGTAATCGAACGACTCAGCAGTAGTGCTACCAATGTACCCACTATCGCCGCTGCCAGTCCCATGGCAATCCCTTCATTCCGCACTGCTGCCATCTTTGCCTTCAGCGGTGCTGTGGAAAGCCCGACGCTAACTGCGCCCAGCCGCTGACGCCCCAAAACGACGGCTTTACCCGCAATCAGTTGCTTAGACTGCCATTTAAACACCGTTTCGTTGCTTTCTACCAGTTCTTTGCCTAAGGGATCAGGTTTGACCCCATAAGCTAAAACTTCACGACGATAGGCATCCGCTAGCACCCGTCCATCTTTGTCATAAATCTGACCCGCCACTAATACCTGATCCTTGCCCAACTCTTCCATGAGTTCCTTCATAAAGGAGACATCGAGAAAGTAAAGCGAATCTTGGGTAGCGACGACTAAGGTATCCAGCAATAGGTCAGCCTGCTGTTCGAGTTCATCGCGAAAGGTTTCTTGCTGACGGCGCAGGGATAGCATGGTAACGCTGGCGACCGCCACAATCACTAACGTGGTCATCGCCAAGGTTATTTTGGTGGCTAGTGAACCTTTTTTTGGGTTGAATCTAGCCATTCCCCTTATCGTCCTCCCCTTATTTCGATAACTGTTGCTTCCTGGCTGGGACATCTGGGCAACTTATTATTTACAAGAGCATCTGCACTTTATTTTTTCTCAACTTGTTCATACAACTGGCGCATTTTATCCAGACTGGTTTCCACGGGAAACTCGTCAAACTTGACGGTTTCCTCAAAGGTGGTGAGTACCTCTTTCCCTTCAGGTGTCTGATCCATTTCCATTAACACTGTCTTAATCTGTTGTACCAACTCTGGGTCCATACCGGGTCTGACTATCACCAGATGGCGAGCGATTTTCTGGGTTTCAGCCAGAATTTTCAGCGCCTCACGGCTTTCTGCGGGGATTTCTTCCAAAAACGAGTAATCCGCCGCGCCTGCTGCGACTTCGCCGCTGAGTACCCATTGGATCGTATTTTCATCATCATTACTGTAAACATATCCCACCTCATCGGCGGCGACGGCTTCGTTTTGTGAGCCTTTTTCGACCATCTTCAAATCGGCGTCCAGCAGGGTATTCAGAGGTAAAAAATAGCCGGAGGTGGAGACGGGTTCCTCAAAGGCGATCGTTTTTCCCTTGAGATCGGCTAAGGAGTCAATCTCGCTTTCTGCCAAGGTAAAGATCACCCCATAATATTCACCCTTGCCATCCTTCCAGCGGCGCAGGATGGGTTGGGCTCCCGATTTATCGCTGACTATCATCGCGGGGTAGGGACTGTCCACGTAGATATCGACTTCGCCTTCTTTGAGCAGGCTTGCCATCGTATCTAAGTCTGGGGCAACTTTTACCTCACCGACACCAATGTCAAATTTTTCTAAGCGGGCGGCTAAGTAATCTGCCATCGGCTGGAAGCTCTCTAGCTTGGCAGCAGCATTTTTGTTAACGTCGGCAAGGACAAGAGTTCCGGTAGTGGTGGATTGGGGGGCTGGGGTTGGCGTCGAGGTTGACGTTGACGATGAGGTGTCTGGTGTTGCACCACAGCTTACGAGGGTGGTGAACAAACTCAGCAGGACAACTTCTTTCAAGAATTTTGGCAACATTTGTCTAACTCTTAATGATAACAAATTTTCGTTGATAACAATGCGCTGGTTTTGCTTGAGCTTTTCTTGTCCGTTTAGCCAGGAAAGGCTTCTCCAGTTTCCAAGTATGGGAGAACTTCAGTTTAAGATTATTTTGTCGGTTGGCTGGGTATATATCAAATTTTGACAAATTTGTTCATAAAGATTTCGTGAAGTTTTCGCGTATTTTCCTTAAAGAGTTGATGAAGGTGTTCCAGGACTCTTTTCTAAGGGTTATTTGTGTAAGACCATGCTAAATAAAGAGTGCATCAGTAGGGTAGTGTGACCCGACGGAAATAGTTAACTTTTGTAAACAACTTGCTCCTTTCGCGCTAGGTGGGAAGCGTGAATGGGTTTTTCGGTGTTTGGCAAATAGTCAGTGTTCATTCCGGTGCGATACATCAAGAAAGGTAAAATTTCCCAGCTTTCTTACCCAAATCTGTGGCAATTTGGCTTTACAAAACGTAACGTCTTTGGGTAGATTCTACCCACCATCCGACTGCTCGCGCTCGACTGCATCCGAATCAGGAGGTTCATCACCAATGTCTCGGCATCAAAATTCACTCATTCATCGAATGCCCAGTATAGTTCAGTCAACCCTACAGTCAGTCGTCTTAGTCGGTATGGTGGCGACACCAGCCGCCGCGATTAATCTCAACCTGACACCCATCGGTTCCTTCTCGACAGAGATTTTCGCGGACAGCACCGCCGAACAAACGGCGTATGATCCGATCACTCAACGGTTGTTCGTAACCAGTTCCGGTCAAGATCGGATTAATATCCTTGATATTAGCAATCCGACGAATCCGTCGTCGTCGTTGTTCGACCCCATCGACGTTTCTGAATTTGGGTCCCCCAACAGCGTCAGCTATAGCAATGGTATAGTTGCTGTCTCTGTCACCAATGAGATACCGCAAAATCCCGGTTTTGTGTTGTTCTTCGACGCAGACGGTAATTCCATACATGACCCCGTTTCGGTTGGTTCAGTCCCGGACTCACTCACCTTCACCCCAGATGGCACCAAGATTATTGTGGCTAACGAGGGTGAGTTGAGTGATGATTACCCAGATACTGATCCAGAAGGTTCGGTCAGTATCATTGACCTGACGGATTTTAGCGTAACCACCGCTAATTTCGATGGTGTTTCCATCCCAGCCAACGTTCGCCTGTTTGGACCCAACGATGATAACCCGGCTCAAAACCTGGAACCCGAATTTGTGACCGTGTCCCAGGATTCCCAAAAAGCTTATGTCACCCTACAGGAGAATAATGCGATCGCGGTGGTTGATATCGCCAGTGGTCAGGTTGAAGACGTGATCGGGTTAGGTTTCAAAGATTATAGCCTGCCACCGAATGCCTTAGACGCCAGCGATGAAGACGGTGCGATCAATATCGCGAATTATGACAACCTGTTCGGGATGTATCAACCCGATGGAATTGCCTCCTATACCGTGGATGGCAATACCTATCTGGTTACCGGGAACGAAGGTGACAGCCGCGACTTTGACTTTTTTAGTGAGGAGGAAAGGATAGGTGACCTAATCCTCGACCCAGAGGCTTTCCCCAATGCAGAGGAATTGCAAAAGGATGAAAATCTAGGTCGTTTAAAAGTGACCAATACTCTAGGGGATACAGACGGCGATGGGGACTTTGACGAACTGTATACCTTTGGCGGACGTTCATTCTCGATTTTTGATACAGACGGCGAACTCATCTTCGACAGTGGTGATGCGTTTGAACAGATTACAGCCGAGTTTCTCCCAGAGTTGTTCAACTCCGACGACGAAATCAACCTATTTGACGATCGCAGTGATGATAAGGGACCTGAACCTCAAGCGGTGACGATTGCTGAACTCTTTGGTCGCACCATTGCCTTTATTGGTTTGGAACGCATCGGTGGAATTATCAGTTATGACATCACTGATCCGTTTAACCCCTTCTTCCTCGATTATGTTAACAACCGCGACTTCTCCGTTGAATTTAATTTAGATGAGGAAGGAGATCCTGATCCGACAGCCGAACAGTTAGCCGCCGTCGGTGATTTGGGGTTGGAAGGGTTGCTGTTTATTGCCGCCAACGACAGTCCCAATGATAACCCCTTGGTGGTTACTGCCAATGAAACCAGTGGCACCGTGAGTGTCTTTGAAGTTGAAAGCGTACCCGAACCCAGTTCTGTACTCGGTTTGTTACTGTTTAGTTCCTTAGGCTGGGTTGGATTAAAACGCCAGCGCCCCCACTAATACCGAGTTGCGCTCAAAGATAGGAAAAGCAGGGGGAGCAGGGGGAGCGGGGGAAGCAGGGGGAGCGGGGGAAGCGGGGGAAGCTGGGGAAGCTGGGGAAGCTGGGGAAGCTGGGAAAGAATTAATTTGGGTGTAGAGACGTAGCATGCTACGTCTCTACATCTTCGGATAATCATAAATACTGATTTAGGCAGAGTTAATTTATTTAATTGGGTAGAAGCGAGGAGTTACAGTGAATTGATATCCTGAAGCTAATAGAGACATAGACACAATAAAGATTACACTAAGGAGAAAATTCTATGAATATTATTGCTTGGCTCGTATTAGGTCTAATTGCAGGCGCGATCGCGAAACTCATTTATCCGGGACATCAAGGCGGTGGAATCTTTGCCACCATTGGCTTAGGAATTCTCGGTGCTTTAGTTGGAGGGTTTCTGGGTAAACTCTTGTTAGGCTCGTCCGGTGCCGCCGCTGCCGCTTCAGGCGCTCTCAGTATTGGCAGTATTATCTTTGCCGTTCTCGGTGCCTTGCTGTTAATCTTTATCTGGGGTTTAGTCACTCAGAAATCCGCCTAATCAAAAAATAAGACAGAAGGCAAAAGGCAAAAGGCAGAAGACTGTCAGGTTAATATCTGCTTTTTGCCTATTTTATTGACGAATGACATAAGACGAATGACATAAGACGATCCCACCTACTTAGGGCTTGCTGAATAAGTCTTGGGGAGATGGGGTGAGGGGGAGATGGGGTGAGAGGGTGAGGGGGTGAGGGAGAGATGAAGGAAACAGTAGTGCTTTTCGTCTCCCTATAAGTGCAAGCTTTTCACCCATCCAGGAGGGATGGATTGCACTTCTAGTCGGCTTTAAACCTCCTCTAACTCTTGATAGATAAGGGTTTGCGGTTTGTGCAGCAAGCCCTACTTATTTTGCCAAATCTGCCAGACTGCGCCAACCGAAGCACCAACGCCTGCTAATAAACCCATTCCCATTCCTTCGACCGTTTTAACCATGGGATCTTGCAACAAGCAGTCATCGGTCGGTGTCGCAACACCTAAACATTGATTCAATTCTGCTTGAGCAGCAGTACCTCCCACAACAAGTCCCACCGCACTACAACTCACGATAAATAGGCAAAGGCGAATGATTTTTCTATCCATCGATAGAGATATTAGTAGATAATTTGCCTATCCTAACCTACCCAAGGAATTATTGGAAGCCTTTAGCGGCTTTCTTTTTCCGCTTACCTTTAGACTTGGATTTGTGAACCTCAGCGACAGCCGACTCAAACAGATTGTGCAAATGCAGGGGAACGCTAGCAATTTCTGGGAGTTCCGGTTCTAGGGGTTTATGAAACTCTTGGTGAAGGGTGGGTTCTAAATCCTGCTGGAGATTAAAATCTGGACGATCTAACACGGTTTGTAATACCGTCTCCAGTTGAGTCGGATACTCCTGGGCTAGCTGTTGCCAGATAAACAGGTTAATCTGAGGATCATTTAAGTATTTGTGGACTCGTTGTTCAGCATTGGGATAAGTTTGCCAGTCTTCGGATGCTAGCATCTCTTGAAACTTGGTGTAACTGGGAAGAAACATCTGACCCCAACGGGGATGAGAAAAAACAGTCACCTGTTCAGCGTTGCGGATATCGTCCGGTAAATCCACCTTAGGTATCATCATCGGAGATTTAGCGGCATTATCCAACATATTGGTTACGGCTGTAGCGTCTGCGCCTGCTTCTACCGCTGCTGATTTAACCTCCTCCTCATCCGTACCCGAATCTTGAATCATCTCTTTCAGGGACTTCGACGGATCAATCCCAGCCGCTGCTAGACGTTCCTGAGTCATTTTATCCCGCAGTTGAGCTAATTTTTGATTAAGCTGGTATCCAGGGAGGGTAACGCGATCGCGTCCAAAAAAGTCTACAAATGACTGATGATAGGTAGCGACAGAGTCCCAAGCCTGTTCTAACAGTTCCGGCGCATCACGGTAAAGAGCATTTTTGTAGTTATTCTTGAATTCCCCAATCGCTACGGCTAGCTTCGGCTGACTTAAGCGCCCTTTGGAAATAATCGGACTAAAAATCATCCAGTAGGTATCGGTGACAGGGGCGAGGCGAGTGAGTAAGATTTCCCCAACCTTAAACCGCCGCATTTGGTCTATGGTAGTGGGATGAGTGGGTTTGACGGTGTAATGCTTATCCGTTAGCCAATTTTTCAGTTCAAAGCCATCGGGGAGGATGTGAGTCAGTTCAAACAAGCCAATAAAGCTATCTCGCCAGCGGTTTAACAACGTGCGATCGCTGGCTGTTAAATTAGGATGGTGTTCTAGGAACAGATCCAACGGTGTCTGATTGTCCACCTCACCCTCAGTTAAGAAGGTATCAATCACCAAGTTGCGCTGGTTGATATCGTAGGGTTCTCGCGTCAACTGATCCGCCGCATAGCTTTCCAAGGCGACGGCTAACTCTCCGTCTGCTTCCAGTACGAAGTTGGTTAGGGCTTGTTTGAGATCTTTGGCTTGCTCTAGAATTGCATCCACAGAGGTTTGCTCACCGCTCAACTCTACTAGGGTACAGCAATCAAGATGGGAATGCCTCTGTTATTAGGAATATACACAACGTTTTAAAATTGATCCGTATCCAATATCTCGATTAAAACACCGTATAATGACTCATTCTACTGACATTGCCACATTAGCCCGTTGGATGGCGGCTGACTTTAGTAACCAACAACAAGCCTTTGATAATCCGCCCTTTTACGCCCATATCCGGGTGTTTATGCGTCCCCTCCCGTCGTCACTCCTGGATGGCGTCAGTTTCTTTGTCGAACAAGCCTATGACTATCTTCTGAATGTCCCCTACCGCTTACGGGTGTTGAAATTAATGGTGGTTGGCGATCATATTGAAATTGAAAATTACACCGTTAAAGAGCCCGAAAAATTTTACGGCGCCTCTCGTGATCTTAATCGCCTGCAAACCCTAACCATTGATCAGCTAGATAAACTTCCGGGTTGTAATATGATTGTGGAATGGACAGGGAAAAGCTTTAAAGGACAGGTTGAACCGGGTAAAGCCTGTAAGGTTGTTCGCAAAGGGAAAGAAACCTATCTAGATAGCACGTTTGAAATTGACGAAAATCAGTTTATCAGTTTAGATCGGGGACGCGATCCCGTAACCGATGAGCATATTTGGGGGTCTATTGCTGGTCCATTTTACTTTGTCCGACGGGCGAGTTTTGCTGATGAAGTGAAGGTTTAAGCAATGGGTTGACTCTGAGGTTGAATATCGCTGATTTAAGCACTGTTAAATAGAGGTAGGGACACGGCATTGTCGTGTCCTTATTGATGTAAAGTTTAACTGTATCCGTAACAATTAAGTTCCTGCACATCAATTCGGTACGCTGTACTAAGAAATATTAAGAAGCCGACCATCCTTACTGTTCCCTGTTCCTTGCTAATCTCAACCGTTAACTTTGATTTTGTCCGCCTACTTAGCTAAATTGCTGGAATTAGCCGATCGCCACTCCCTCGACTACGATAGAGAGTAGGATTAAGCAGGCGATCGCAGCAGCAGATCGCAGTTTTTCACCGTTTGATTATCCACGCATCAAGAACTCAAAATCACCCTTTCGGAGGATGCTATGACTACCGCTATTTCTCTTGTTATCACTACGTATAACCGAGAACATTACCTCGGTGCAGCGATTGACAGCATACTGGCACAAACCTGGGGGGATTTTGAGCTAGTTGTGTGGGATGATGGGTCAACAGATGGATCGGTTACCATTGCCCAAGACTATGCTAAACGTGATCCGCGAGTCCGGGTAATTGCGGCTGAACATCAAGGACGAGGTATTTCACTGAAATGTGCGATCGCTCAAACCACGGGTTCCTATATTGGTTGGGTAGATAGCGATGACAGATTAGCCCCCACCGCATTGGCGGAAACCGCCGCAATTCTGGATACTCAGCCAGACGTGGGGATGGTTTACACCGACTATCAGGTAATTAATGAAAGCGGTAACGTGACAGGTTATGGAAGTCGATGTCGTATTCCCTTCTCAAAAGAAGGAATGCTACAAAAATTCATGACCTTTCACTTCCGGTTAATCCGTCGTTCTGTCTATAACCAAGTGGGGGGAATTGATGAGTTATTTTACTATGTTGAAGACTACGATCTATCCTTACGACTTTCTGAACTAACAGACGTATACCACCTTAAAAAACCGCTCTATTATTATCGCAATCATTCAGACAGTATATGTTATCAGCACTCCATTGAGCAACGTCTGCAAGCCCGTAAAGCTGTCGTGTGGGCGATCGCACGCCGCCGTTCAATCAACCGATCAGGTTTATCCTCACAACCAACCTGTATCCGTCCAATTCGCAAAGTTTTAAAACAGATTGTATCATTTGCTGCACTTCCTCTCATCGCCGCTATAAATGTTATGCCAGCAAAGGCACAAATTACACCAGCGGTGGATGAGACAGGAACTCTGGTTACACCAATAGGTAATCAGATCGATATCACGGGCGGTCAATTATCGGGAGATGGGGCGAATCTATTCCACAGTTTTAGTCAATTTGGACTAGACAGCGAACAAATTGCCAACTTTATTTCTCAACCCTCGATTCAAAACATACTAGGGCGAATTAATGGGGGAAATCCCTCAATCATTAATGGTTTAATTCAAGTCACAGGCGGTAACTCAAATTTATTTTTGATGAATCCTTCAGGTATCGTTTTCGGTGCTAACGCCAGACTGGATGTTCCGGCTGACTTTACGGCTACTACAGCTACAGGGATTGGTTTAGATGGTGGTTGGTTTGATGCTTTAGGATCAAATAACTATATCAATCTTGTTGGTAATCCCAATGCCTTTGAGTTTGCCACCTCACAGCCTGGAAGTATTGTTAATGCGGGTAATTTAGCTGTATCGGAAGGGCAAACACTCTCTCTAGTTGGCGGAAATGTGATCAACACAGGGATAATGGAAGCGACTGGTGGCACAATTACGATAGCCGCTGTTCCGGGAACCAGCCGTTTGCGTCTGACGCAAACAGGACGAGTTTTGAGTTTGGAGGTATCCACAAATAACCCCGACGCAATCACACCATTAACGTTGCCAGAATTACTCACAGGGAGTAATGAGGAAACAGGTTTAACGGTTAATGAAGATAACACGGTACAAACTGCCGCAGGTACGGTAATTCCGCAGCAACCAGGAACCGCAATTGTATCAGGAACAGTGGCTGCTTCCGCTGACTCAGTTGGTGGAAATGTAGATGTTTTCGGAACTGTTGTCGGTTTAGTCGATCAAGCCCAAATTGATGTTTCGGGTGACACAGGTGGGGGTGAAATCCGAGTGGGTGGCGAGTATAAAGGACAAGGTACAGTTCCCACGGCTGACACAACTGTAGTTGGTAATCAAGTAACTATTAATGCCGATGCCAGCGTTAATGGGAATGGTGGACGTGTAATTATTTGGTCAGATGATTTTACCCGCTTTTCTGGTACAATCACAGCGCGAGGGGGTACAGAAAGTGGGAATGGTGGTTTTGTTGAAACATCTGGGAAAAATTTGTTGGAATCCATTGGTGGGTCAGTCGATGCGAGTGCCGCTAATGGTTTACCTGGGAGTTGGTTACTCGATCCACGTAATGTCACGATTACTGAGATGGCTAGTAGTGGCGGCTCTTTTAGTGGAGGCAATCCTGATATATTCACGCCAACGGCTGACGATGCAATTATCAGTGTAGATGATATTGTCAATGCTCTTAATGAGGGAACGAGTGTAAGCATTACCACAGGAGATAGTGGAACTCAAGAAGGTAATATTACGTTAGCTGCTGACATTTTTAGCTTTTCAGATACTGAGAGAAACTTAACACTAGATGCTGCTAATAATATTTTTGTAAACGCTGAAATTCATAATGAACTGGGTGAGGGTAGTAGTGAACCACTGAATGTATTTTTATTAGCAGGTGGCAATATTGAAGTTAACGATAACATCATCACATTGGGGGGTTCGATTGAACTGATCAGTTCCAGTGGTTTTATTGACACCACAGGAGGGACACTCAATTCTAGTTCTGCGGATAACAATGGCGGTGCAATTACTCTCGATGCACCAGGTGGAATTACAACTGGAGAAATTAATTCGAGTTCAACATGGGCGGGTTTTGGCTCTCCCACAGGTGGAGCTGTTACCTTAACCTCGGACGGCGATATTATCACCACTGCGATTAATTCATTTTTTGAGGCTAATAATTTTTATGGTTCTGAAGGAGGGGCAGTCAACGTAGAAGCAGGTGGAAATATTCAGACAGGTGAAATTAATGCCTCTTCCATTAATGAAGCATTCGACGACATAGGAGATGAAAATTCCCAAGGGGGTGCAGTAGAGTTAGTTGCTACAGGCACTATTACAACAGATGGAATTAATACCTCAGGTAGCAGCAACGGTGAACTGAATAGTATAGGTGGATCAGTAACTATTGAAGCTGGAAGCGATATCGATGTCACAGGCGTAATTAACTCCTCAGCTTCGTCTTTTAGTGAATCTTTTGGGACTTCTGGTTCTGCTACTGGAGGATTAGTAAGCTTAACTTCTGAAGCTGGTTCTATCAATACCGATGCTATTAATTCTTCTGCATTGTCTTCGGCTTCTGGTGAAGAGAGTAGTTTGGCTGGTGCAGCAACGGGAGGTGAAGTTAACGTAAATGCTGCTGAGGGGATTCAAACAGGGGCAATTGAGACAACAGCATTTGCGTTAGCTACAGATGAAACCGGAACGGCAACAGGCAATTCAGTAACATTAGAGGGAAGTAACATTGTATTTGAGAGTATCGACACCTCAGCGTTTTCTGATTTTGCTGATGGAAGTGGGGGTAATGTCAGCATCACCGCCAATGGAATTCCCGATGGTTTAGTCAGGGGTGTGGGGACAATTGCAGGTGCAGAAACGGATATCACGATTAAAACCGAAGGAAATACTGAGTCGGGTATAGTAGACATTACTCATAATGGTGGAATTGATAATGAGTTATTTACGATAGGAGATGCAAGTATCAATGGGATAGCCGGAGGAATTAATGCAGGCGAAATTACTATTCCCACGGGTCAACAATTTCCAGAGTCAGGTACTCTGATTCCAGATACGATAACCTCATCCCAGGGCAATATCACGATTACCTTTGTGAACCAATCTCCAACGTTAATAGTTAATGCATCATTGCCGACGACAGCAACTAATGAATCGATTACATTTACGTTGTCAGATTTAGATATAGAAGTGGCAGATGAAAATGGTGATAATACTACGCTCCAAATTAGCGAAATTACTGCCGGAACGCTGACGCTAGAAGATGGGATACCAGTGACTTCGGAAACAGAACTCTCCGTCGATGATGTGTTGGTATATACCCCGCCAACGGATGAGACAGGTGATATTTTAGCGTTTACCATTATAGGGAGCGATCGCGTGTCCTTCTCTGAACCGCAACAGGTTAGCGTTAACGTTGAACCACCAATCGAAATTCCACCAACGATTCCACCAACGATTCCACCAATCGAAATTCCACCAATCGAAATTCCACCAACGACACCACTAATCGAAATTTCACCGACTGCCCTAACACAAAATGAAGTCGAAGAGGAAATCGAATCTTTCCCAGTCGTCCAACCCATCGCATCCAATCGCGTAAGTACCCCGATCAAAAGCGAGACAGAAGCGCGTCAAATTCTGAGTGAAATTGAACAAGCAACTGGGAAAAAACCCGCACTCATTTATGTCAGCTTTGCGCCAACTGAAATCTCAAAAAACACCAACTATATCGGATTAGAAACGAATAATACCGAGGCGTTTGATAACTACCTCAATCGCTCCGGTCCCCATGTTACAATTACTCCCCAAGAGAGTGATCAATTAGAACTGCTGATCATCTCCGCCGAGGAACCCCCGATACGGCGACGCATCGCTGGAGTCACCCGTGGACAAGTCCTAGAAGTCGCTCAGGAATTTCGCCGCAACGTCACCAATGTCAGGATTCCCCGTGACTATATCACTCCAGGACAACAACTGTATCAATGGCTGGTTGCTCCCCTAGAAGACAATCTACAAACCCAAGACATTGATAACCTCGCCTTCATCATGGACGAGGGATTACGTTCTTTACCTGTAGCCGCACTCCATGATGGCGAAGGATTTCTGATCGAACGTTATAGCGTTGGCTTGATGCCCAGTCTATCACTCACCGATACTCGCTATGTGGATATCCGTAATGTTGGTGTTCTCGCCATGGGTGCTGATACCTTCCAGGATCTGAATCCCTTACCTGCTGTACCCTTAGAATTATCCGCGATCGCAGGTCCGTTGTGGCAAGGGAAAGCCTTTCTTAACCAAGAATTTACCTTGGAGAATATTAAGGAAATCCGCTCATCCCAACCCTTTGGTATTGTCCACTTAGCCACTCACGGCGAGTTTAAATCAGGTCAACCCTCTAACTCCTATATCCAGTTATGGAATCAAAAGCTAAGATTAGATCAACTGCGACAACTCGGATTAAATAATCCTCCGGCAGAACTGTTAATTCTCAGCGCTTGTCGTACCGCTTTGGGAGACAGAGAAGCCGAATTAGGGTTTGCGGGTTTAGCCATACAAGCCGGGGTAAAGTCCGCCTTAGGAAGCCTCTGGTATGTTAGCGATACGGGTACTCTGGGATTCATGACCAGCTTTTATGACCATTTGCAACAAGCGCCAATTAAAGCCGAAGCCTTGCGCCAAACTCAACTGGCGATGCTTAACGGTGAAGTCCGATTAGAGGACAAACAGTTAATCGCTGGGGATATACAGATTCCCTTAAACCCCGAACTCGCCCAAACGCCAGACCAAGATTTTACCCATCCTTACTACTGGAGTGCTTTAACCCTGGTGGGTAATCCTTGGTAGTAGGTAGTAGTGGCGTAGCCCATCTCAGCAAGATGAATTAACCCTTAGCCCAGAAACCGTAGGGGCGCACAGACGTGCGCCCGATTTAACCATAAAATCTATTCCCCAATTGTTGCAGTTGGCTGACTGGCAGAATAAATGCTAAGACTGATACGGTAGACTGACAAAAAAACATGGGCAGAAAAATTGTCGGAATGATAAGTAGTTATCGTGGGCTGAATCAAGCGGACTGGCTATGGGAACAAACACCAAACCCTTGTGGAATCTGGGATAACATCCAAATGCTCTCCCAAGCCCCTGAGCCTGATTTTCTGCTCATGTACCAGTATTCGTTTCCCAAACCTAGTCCCCAACTCCCCTGGTGGAAACGTTTGCTCCAAAAAAAGACCTCAAAACCCGATGTCGCTTCCCAGTTACGCGGCGTTCCCAAAGAGCGGATAATCTACTTATTACGAGAACCCCCCCTGGATAAAGTGGTTCACAACCACAAGGCAAACTACGAAGCGGCAAAAAAGTATTGCGGTTATATTTCCGGACCCGATGATTTTGCTCCCACCCCTGATTATATGCCCGCGATTTGGTATCACGCCAATTCCTTCCGAGAATTAAATGAAATGATACCGCCGGAAAAAATACACCCTTGTAGTTGGATCACCTCAGGAATCGATCGCACTGCTGAACATCGTAGACGTTTAGCCTTCTTGAAGTCATTACGAGAGAGTGGGTTTGAGTTTGACCTGTATGGGCGTAGATTACCAGACTGGGCGCAGGCAAAGGGTACCCTGAAAAACAAATGGCATGGCATGGCACCGTACTACTATAATCTGGCGATCGAAAACTATGCTGGGAATGATTGGTATGTCAGCGAAAAACTCTGGGACGCTTTACTCGCCTGGTGTTTACCTATTTACTACGGCGGTTCGGCGGCGGATAAATTACTGCCACCTGGAAGCTTTTTGCGACTCCCTAGCTTAGATGAGCAGGGCATCGCTTATATTAAAGAAGTAACCTCAACCCCAGATGCTTGGTATGAAGCCAAGGACGCGATCGCTGAAGCCCGTCAGATAATTTTGCATAAATTGAATCTGCTTAACTTCATATCTAACCTAGTGGCAAAACTCAATTAAACCTGATGAAAGAAGGAATTTATACCCTAGCTAACGATGCCGTTTATGATCAACTTGTGGCGTTGCTCAATAGTATTGAAGCCAATGCCGGTTCCGACATACCTGTGTGTGTAATTGCCTATAACAATCAGTTAGATAAAGTCCGACTAGAAGTAGCCAATCGCCAAAATGTGACCTTGCTTGAAGATACTGCCCTGTTCCAACGCTGGGAAGATTTCTCCTATCAGGTATGGAAAACCCATCCCAATGCTTTACAGGTATGGCAGGAGCAAGGAATCACCTCGAAATTCTATCGAGTGGGTGAAAATCACCGCTACTGTGCCTTTGATCCGGACAGTCCATTTGAGCGATTCATCTATCTTGATGCTGACACTTTGGTCATGAATTCGTTAGATTTCATCTTTAAACAGTTAGAGGAGAGTGATTTTGTTGTTTATGACTTTCAATACAAAGATCCGGGACATATTTACAACATAGAATCATCAATTCTATTTCAAGTATTTGATGACGTGAAAATCAAATCAGAAATATTTTGTTCTGGATTTTATGCCTCAAAGCAAAATATGTTTCCCCAAGAGAGACGAGACTGGTTGATCTCGCAGCTAGCTGCAGGAGAAGCCGAGGTACTATACTTGCGAGCGCCTAATCAGTCTGTTTTAAATTACATGAGAATGCGGTCTGATCTCTCCATTCATAATTTTGCCTTAACTCTACCAGCTACTCAAAAAACGGGAAATTCTGTCACGTCTTCACATTTTACGAATAGCGACAACATACTATACGATAAAGGTACACGCTTAACGTATCTGCACTACATTGGTGTTTCCTCTAAATTGATCAAGAAAGTTTGTGCGGGTGAAAATTTAGACTTTCCCTATCGTGATATTTTTTTGCATTATCGCTACCTTCATGAACCCGAAAATTGTCCAAAATTCACCACTCGACCCAAACCCTATAATCAACCGCCTAATCTAGCGACTAAAATCTTGAGGAAACTTAAACTAACGCCCTAGATAGTTTAATCAACATAAGTCGAGGAGTTTTCAATGAGTCGTGGAATTTATATTACAGCTAACGATAAAGTCATTGAGCAGACAATTGCTCTGCTCAAAAGTATCCGCTTTCATGATCCTGATACCCCAATTTGTTTAATTCCTTATGATGATAACTATCAAACTATTGCTCAACTATTAAAAGAATCCTATCAGGTAGAACTCTATCAAGACTTAGACTTTATTGAACGTCTTTCAAATCAATTATACGAAATATTTGGCAAAGGATTTTTTGCTCGACCCAATCAATTCCGCAAACAAGCTTGTTGGTTTGGCGAATTTGATAAATTTATTTATATCGATACAGATATTGTTGTCTTTGATAAAATAATAGAGACAACCGAATACTTAAATAAGTATGATTTTATTTGCTATGACTATCAACATAGCGGTGGAATCAAAAATGTATTTACGCCAAAAGTATTAGAAGACGGTGTATTTAGCGAAAATGATATCCAGGATATGTTCAATGGCGGGTTTTGGGGCGCCAAGAAAAATACGATATCTGAGGAAACACTCTATCAAACCTTCAGTGAATGTGCGTCTCATCCGGAATACTTTGACTTTTCCCAAAAAACCTCTGATCAACCTATCATAAACTATATGATCTTGAAGCAGGTTTCCCAGCGATTTAATATCGTGCGCCGCCCCGGTGGTGCGCCAGGAAGTTGGGCGGGTAGCAAACATTTTCAGGTTCAAGATCATCACCTGATTGATCCGAATGTCAATCAACCGCTAGACTATTTACATTGGGCAGGCATTCGCATCCAGCCCGGTTGTCCCTATTGGGATATCTGGAAATATTATCGCTATCTTGGTGAACATATCCCTGATGATGAATCGTTACAAACTCCAACGCAAAAAAATCTATGGCAAAAGCTTAAAGGTAGAATAAATAGAAAACCCTAAGACATTAGAGAGAGGTAATTAGTTACCATGAGATATCCTACTTTCATAGTAGTTGGGGCGCATAAAGCGGCAACAACCTCTATTCATAATTATCTTAAGCAGCATCCTGCCATATATTTAATACCCAATAAAGGCAGTGATCGTTTGAGTCGTAAACCTTACATAAATTCACTTGAAGATGCAGGAGAATATCTTGCTCAATTTGAAGGAGCTACAACTCAAAAAGCTTTGGGTGAGGTTTCCAGTGTTTATCTTCATGGTGATGGTGTGGCTGCCAGGATTCAAAATTTATTTCCTCATGTAAAGATTATTGCCGTATTGCGAAATCCCGCTGAAAGGGCTTATTCTCATATTTTATGGGCTAGGGGAGAATATTTCACACCACAACAAATAAAGGATTTTGATTCAGTTGTTTTATCGAAATTTTTTGAAAAAGAAACATTTCGCAAGCCGGGTTTGTATTATCAAAACCTAAAAAAATATTTTGATTTGTTTGATCGAGCAAAAATACAAATTTTGTTATATGATGATATAGTCCATAAAAAACAAGTATTTTTCAAAGAACTACTTACTTTTATTGGTGTAGATTCAAATTTTGAGTTTGATTTTAAACAACGCTATCATAAAGGCAACCTAAAAATAGATGACTCTTCTAGAAAACTTTTGCAAATTGTCAACTCTCGAAATAATATAAAAAATTTTTTTAAACCTATTTTTAAACCACTTTTACCCCAAATAAAAACGTTTCTAGAAAAAAGTCAGGAAAAACCGCTACCACCTTTATCAGAACGTATCAGGACAGAAATACTCGATTTTTACCATGATGATATCATTCAATTACAGGAACTTACTGGGTTAAATTGTTCCCATTGGTTAAACGGTAAACCCACTTAAAAATGAATAGCACAGAAATAATATCAAGTCCGGTGAATTGTCCATAATATAGCAATCTAGGAATATATTCAATATTTATCTATTCCTTGACTTGATTGGGCATAGATAACCAATTAGATAAATCCCTTTCAAGTAAATCTTGAAGCTTAAGGATATCATCTTTATAAATTTCAATTAGTTTCCTTTTTGCTTCTGGAGAAAGCTTAGCTTTGTAAGTATTCTTCTTAATCAGTCCTGCTCTAATTTTTTGCCGAAGCTGTAGTGGCATAGCTAATTTCAGAACAGCCGCAACAGAACTCCTTAGTAAATTAGGTTTGGTTAATAGTTGATTTAAAGATTGATTTTTAGGTAGTCCACCCTTTCTTCCTTTTTTACTCATGTCTGGAATAAAGTTATCATCTACTTCAATAAAATTAAACAAATCTTGCATAAACGCAATAGGATTTTGGCATAAATCATCGTACAATAAAATTTTAATAGACTGACGATTAAATCTTGTAAAATAAGAAATAATTTCCGAAAAATAAAATCCTCGTTTTACATATTTGTTATCTTCCGAAATAACTTGTTCAAAACTTCTCTTTTCAATTCCCTGACGAACATGCATTTGATAACCAGAAAATGCTCGTTCTGCTGGATCTCGCAATATAGCAAGAATTTTAACTGTCGGTATGTGCTGGTAAATCAACTGGGCTGATTCAGGATAGGCATAGTAGTTTGTAGAGATTTCCCCCGTTACACTACCTTTGGGTGCATCTTGAAACAAGGAACAATAGTCTTCAACAGTAGTCACTGCTCCCCAAGGCTTGTGTTTTTCTCGCGTTTTTTCATTAATAAAAAAGAAGGTTTCTTTTTGGGGACACATGTAAATTTGGGGATGTTGAGCGAGATAGTTATGTAATGAAGTTGTACCACATTTACCCGCGCCAACAATGATAAAATCAGGGAATCTATTCATAATAGGATAAGAATCTAAAAATAGTTGATTGATCTACAAAATATAAGGTTAATCCTAATCAGCTAACTGAATTGATTTTTTTACTTTGACTGTGAGTGAGATTTAGAATTTTTTTCAATACGCTATCCTAATCACTATTTAGCTGTTAAGAACCAGCTTGCCACGCTGAATCGAAAAAGTCTCGCTCACACAGCATAGCATAGCGATAGCTGGATTTTACAGGGGCTGAGAGTTGGGTGTATTGATCCGTCAACCGCTCTAATTGCTGCGCTAACTGCTCAAACTCTGGATTACTATAGGTGCGAATCCAATCCGTATAGAGGTGTTCGGGAATGCCATTCTTGGCTAATTCTTGACCCAAAAACCCATACAGGCGCATACAGGGTGTCATCGCCACCGTAATTAAACCAATCTCACCTCCCCAAGCTGTTGCCAACAAGAAGTCAGTATAGCGGCGTGTCGCTATAGTCGGTTCAATCTGGTGCAAATTGACTCCCCAGGCTGTGGCATAATTCTGATGCAGGCGTAGTTCTTCGAGAACACCGCCAGCGAGATTATGAAACATGTTAAATCCATCCCAGTCAGGACATTTAGCGGCGGTTATACTATAAGCGCGAGCAAAGGCTGCTAAGAAAAAGGCATCTTGACCCACATAGTAGGCGAATTTCTGGCGCTCCAGTGTCCCTGTGGCGATACCTTGGACAAAAGGGTGCGCGAGACACTCCTGTGCTAAATCTTGATTGGATTGCCATAAATCGCTGCTAACTGTCATTGCGCTCGTTTATTGCCATGGACTCAGATGTTGTTCAGTAAAGGTGGGGAGTTGTAAGACTGAAGGGTTCGGTGTTTGATCCCATTCACCGTCTACTGATAAATACACGGAGAACGTAACCGCGATCGCTAGCAGTAGTCTTTCCAGCATAACCCACTCCTCTGATTGTCGCTCTTTTGACCTGTCAACTGCCAGTATCTTCTCACTATCGGTGATTTCAATTAAAGGGCGGGTGATGCAAACCGTTAATTTTTGGTGATGATAGTCTAAGCTTGAGGTGATAGGAGTCATAGATTCTAGAGCGTTGGGTTTAGTTATCACAGGCAATAGGCAACAAATTAAGGTAATAAATTGCCATCAAGTCTAATGGTGTAGCTAAGTTTAGCCAGATTAAAGATAGTATTATCCAATAACCCTCACAAAGCCGTCACACTTCAAACGTCATGCCATGACATTTAAAGTTTTTCCCCCTCTCATCTTGTTTGCGTCTCTCTGGCTAAATCCCTCAGCGCAAGCGTTCAATCCAGTACACCTAGAACAATTGCGACAAACAGGTAGCTGTGTCGAGTGTGATTTAAGCGGGGTACAATTGGCAGATGCTCTCTTGAGCAATACGAATTTGAGAGGCGCTAATCTGGCTGGCGCTAATCTTATCCGTGCCGATTTAAGACGTGCCAATCTGGAGTATGCCAACCTGAGTGGTGCGAGTCTGGTTGCTGCGAATCTTACGGATGCGAAGTTAACTGGCGCTAATCTGATTGTGGCAGCATTAATCGGTGCAAATCTAACTCGTGCTAATCTGGCTGGCGCTGGATTAAATTTGGCGAAGTTAGCAAGTACTAATCTAGTTGGTGCAAATTTAAGCCTTGCTAAACTAAGGGCGGCGGATTTAAGCAATGCGAATTTGACGGCGGCTGATTTGAGGGGAGCGGATTTGAGAGGAGCAGATTTGGATAATACGATTCTGGTTAACGCTAAACTTAGTTATGCCATTATGCCAGATGGCATTTTATTACCTTAATTTGTTGATTGTTGATTGTTGATTGTTGATTGTTGATTGTTGATTGTTCTACTGTTCCCTGTTCCTACTTCAAATGTCTAACTATTTATCAAATTTACGATGTTTTCTATATAGTGGGATCATTGTCGTTGGGGTCTGGTCTTATAGCTTTGTTGCTAACGCCTCAGAATCCGTTGTTTTAAAATACCGTTTTTTGCGAGAGACGGTATCGGTTCCTGAACTCTCGACGTTTGCCCAAACTGGTGAGTTATCGAGTTCTCTACGAGCTTATCTGGATATGGCTGGGAAGCAACCTGAAGAACTGCGAACGACGTTAACCCAACCCATTGCAGTCAATGGGATTATGCTGTCTCGGATTCTTAATACTCCTGTGGGAGACGTGATGCTGGATCAAGCGAGTGAGGTGATTCATACTCCAACTAACCGGGCAAATCGCCAGTCGTTGCGATCTGCCTTAGTTCTGTCGGCGCTCAATGATAATCAAATTACCTTGATTGAAGTCCTAGAAAACTACCCAACCGCCGATGTTCATGTTGAAGGCGATCGCCTGACGGACATCCTGCGACAGATTACCCGCCTGAGTCAGGGTTTGCCTCAGATTGGCATTTAATATGCCAGAGTTTCTAGAGTATCCCGTAAATACCGACGCACCCGATATTCTAAACTGCGATCCTGAAGGTGGTGGGCGGCGGGATGCTCAATCTGCCAGCGTTGGAATCCAGAACTGGCGGCGATCGCTTCTTTGAGATTGTCCCAAACTGGACTATCGGGGGAAATTTGATTGGATTCGGATACAGTTGTGCTTTTCATAAACCTTTATCGTGATCTAAACAGAATGAGTCCGTAGCAATTCTTAAATGTTGTTTGTATTTTTTAACCTTATTTTCAGAATAACGAAGCTGCGTTGTTTAAATTGTTACATTTGCAACAACTGATCGGTTCATGAATCCACTTGTTCAGGGGACGATTCGCCCACGGATGACTCTGGTGCGATCGCAGGTAAAATTTGTTTGACCCGAAACCCAGGTACGGTAAACTTTTCCGGTATTTTTTCCACGGGATAAGGTTGAGTCCCTGCCCATTCTGCCTCACTCGTAAACAGAACTTGTACCACACTTAGAGGCACTTGTAAAAATAAGTGGCTTGCCAGAAACCCTAATCCTGCCACAACCAATCCAACCACATGCCATGACACAGTCCAGGGAACAACTCCTGCGGCTAGGGGCGCGATGCTATAAATTTGCCATAGTACCCATACCATAAACCCGGCTGCCCCAATCGTCAGCAGGGGGTTGGTTTTTCGGTCAAATAAGCTCAACAGTCGCCGCTGGGCTTCCGTGAGGCGATCGGGTTTCAGAGCAACGATGAGTAGACTAAAAATATCAAAGGGGCGGGTCAATTGCATCCACAAAACTGGAGCGATGCCGATAACTGCCACAATCAGAAGTTCTAACCAGACAGGCAACAGGGGTTCACCCGTTGCCAGCCCTAGGGCGACAACCTCTAACGTAAGAGGCAGTGCTGCTAAACCCGCCAAATGTATCCACAAGAACGGTTCAGACCAAAAAGAGCGCATTGGGTAGTCCTTTGTCTTGTGTGATTAGTCCTTAGTCATTAACCAAGGACTAATCACATATCACTTAAGTCGCTGATAGAGTCCGGCGCTTGCTCACCATCTTGTAGGTTTCGATGATGTCACCTTCCGACCAATCATTGAATCGATCAACGCCAATACCGCATTCAAATCCAGCATTGACCTCTTTAACATCATCCTTCATCCGCTTCAGCGAATCAAGCACGCCTTCGTAGATCAGTTGACCCCGACGTTGTACTCGGATCTTGCAGTTCCGCACGGCTTTGCCCGACTGGACGTAGCAACCTGCCACCGCACCGCGACCAACGGGGAACACCGCCCGAACTTCCACTTGACCCAAGGGTTCTTCCACCAATTCTGGCTCCAGTAACCCTTCCATCGCTGCTTGAATGTCATCCAAGAGGTTGTAGATGATGTTGTATTCGCGCACATCCACACTCTCTTGTTCCGCCGCCGAGCGAGCGCCGTGAGCCAACGTGGTATTAAAGCCAATGATGACTGCGCCACTAGCCGCCGCTAAGTCAACATCAGTTTCGGTGACTTCTCCAGCCGTCGCTAATAGGACTCGGATTTGGACTTCATTTTGGGGTAACTGCTTGAGTGAACCCAGAATGGCTTCGACGGAGCCTTGTACGTCTGCCTTCAGGATCAAGTTGAGTTCCTTGAGTTCTCCTTCTTGAGCTTTGGCAGACAGGCTATTCAGGCTGACTCGGCGAGAGGACATCACCTGTTGCAAGCGAGACTCGCGTTGTTCTGCGCTCCTTTCATCCGCCACAGCACGAGCTTCTTTTTCTTGGGCAAAGACCTCAAACTCATCCCCAGCCGCTGGCACATCACTTAACCCTAAGACCTCTACGGCAAAGGAGGGAGCTGCTTCCTCGACTCGTTTGCCTCGGTCATCAATCATCGCTCGTATTTTACCGAAGACCGATCCCGCCACTAGGGTATCACCGACCCGCAACGTGCCATTTTGTACCAACAATGTGGCAACTGGACCTCTGGATTTATCCAGATTGGCTTCAATGACCGTCCCTTTGGCTAATCGGGCGGGGTTAGCCGAGAGTTCTTCAATGTCAGAAACCAGCAGGATCATTTCCAGGAGCGTATCCAAGTTTTCTTTTTGGATAGCACTCACGGGTACCATGATTGTTTCACCGCCCCATTCTTCTGGAACTAATCCATGTTCCATTAACTCCTGCTTCACCCGGTCAGGTTGTGCCCCTTCCTTGTCGATTTTGTTAACGGCAACCACAATCGGCACTTCAGCCGCTTTGGCATGGCTGATCGCTTCACGGGTTTGGGGTTGCACCCCGTCATCGGCGGCGACGACCAAAATGGCAATATCGGTTACTCGCGCTCCTCGCGCCCGCATTGCGGTAAAGGCTTCGTGACCGGGAGTATCAAGAAAGACCACCTGTTGGAGTTGACCTTCATGCTCCACATCGACATGGTAAGCACCAATATGTTGAGTAATTCCCCCGGCTTCCCCTTGTGCCACTTTGGTTTCACGAATCGCATCGAGCAGTGTGGTTTTACCGTGATCGACGTGACCCATGATCGTGACCACGGGTGGACGATGAACCAAGTATTCCAAGTCTGCCGCATCCAGCATTTCGGTTTTAGCGGCTTCTGATTCGGCTTCTTCTGTCTGCACCTCAACGCCAAGTTCTTCAGCCACCATTTGAGCGGTGGGCAGATCCAGGGTTTGGGTGATATTCACTGCCAATCCCTTGAAGAATAGCTGCTTAATCACTTCCGTTTCGGCAAGGTTCAGCTTATTCGCCAGTTCTCGAACCGTTAGCGAATCACTTAAGACAATTTGCTCAGGGCGTTCAGCGGCTTCTTGCTTTTCACGACGGCGATCGCGACTTTCTGGTTTACCGCCCGTTTTAACTTCTGGCTTTTTCCTGACCTGATTGGCTGCGCTTGGTGGGGGCGTCTGTGCGGTTTGAGATTTAGGTTTAGGAGGACGAGCCACCGACATACTGATGGCTACAGGAGTGTCAGTTTTTTGGTAGTCACTATCAAACTCTTCCTCATCATCTTCGATCAGTTTCGGTCTCCGCTTGAGCTTCGCCGATTTTCCGGCTTTAGATCCTTGCTGCTCTTCTTCCTCATCAATCCATTCCCGTTTCTTCGACTGACGTGGCGGTGTGGGTCGTTTGACTTTAGGCGCTTTGAGTTCAGGCGGTTCCAGAAGGGTTTCTGTCTCTTCTTCGACCTCGTCCTGCTTCTGTTCCTGAGTCCCTGAGTCGATAGCTGCCACTTCTGGACTCTCAGCCGGACGAGTCGGTCGGGAGCGTTTGGGGGGAGCTTGCAGCTTAGGAACAGGCTGAGCTGGCGGTTTAGGACGCGCTGGAGCGGGAGCTTGCTCCGGAGTTGGCGGTTCAGGAGGACTCGTTTCCGGAACACTCGTCGATTCAGGCGGCTGAGTTTTCTCAGCCGGCTTTGAGGGGGTCTCATCTGATCGCTCGCGCTTCAATTTCGGTCGTTCGACCTGGGTAGGTTGACTGGGTTTCGGTGACTTGGGTCGAACGGGGGGTTGGATAAGTTTGGGTTTAGATTCCACTTCAGCTGTAGTCTCTTTCTCCTGTGATCCTGTTGATGGAGTTGGAGTTGGTTCTTCTAGTTTTGATTCAGAATCGTCCTCCTGCAAATTCGCCGGTGTCGTTGGTCGATTAAGCTGGGCAGGTGGACGCGGTGGATTTACAGTCGGCTTGACGGGGGGTTGAGCAGACTTTGACCCAGGTGCTGATCCCTGGGACGAGCTAGAACTGGAACGAGGCTTAGGCTTAACGCTCAGAATTTGCTGTTTGCGCTGATTGTTAGAATGTCCATCTTTATGGTTAGCAGAGGCTGAGGTCGCTTGATCACGCCCTTTGAGGCTAGTGATCCCCTCTGAATATTTTTCTGCCGCCGCTCTGATTCGCTCAGCTTCAGATTCTGTAATCGTGCTACTGTGACTTTTGACTGCTATATGAAGTCCTTCGCAAATATTCAAAATGTCCTTGTTGTCCAAATTCAATTCCCGTGATAGTTCGTAAATTCTGACTTTGCCGTTGTTCATCCACTATTCCCCCGTCGTACATATTGTTACACCATAACTAAATGATTGAAAGCGTGCTTGGTCATTGATTTTCGTGCCGGATTGGCTTGAATCAATAGGATGTTGTTTGAAGTCCCCCAACCTGCTTCGCTTTTGTTTGGGCTTCTAGCATCCCCACATCAGCTAAAACAGTGACGGTCTTATTCGTCTTGGCTTACGCCGAGCTTACGCGAACGGGATTTCCCGTTTCATCCGCCGATGCCACGTTGGGTACTTTCTCGCCCGAAAGTCCAGAACTTAATCTGGTGATGCTCTTACAAAGGCGTCCACAGGCGGTAATCTTTTACTCGATCCGCTTGGTTAGAGCGGATTGCGGTTAGAGTTCTAACCAATGCTTCTAACTTATCATTTTTTTCTGGCTATCCTAGCGATTGCTTCGGTTCATTGAGAACCTTGCTGGAGTTTTTGGCATGGGTTGGATCTAATCGCTGCGGCGTTAGATGCTCCCAGGACAAGGTTCTAAACGTTGCCATAGTCGTTGATAAATTTCCTCGGGAACCGATGCTCTGAGCGATCGCCCTAATCGATTTTTCTTCTGAGCGGCGGCTAGACAACTCGCTTGAGGACAGATATAAGCCGAACGTCCCATGCCCTGATCTAATTGTACCTGTCGCGATGGATGGACTCGCACAACTCGCCAGAATGCTGATTTGGGTGCCACCCGGCGACAACTTAGGCAACGTCGGTAATTAGGTTCCATAAGATTCAGACTAAATCGGGTCACTTACCCCCGTTTGGGTTGAGATTAGCCAGAGGACAGAAGGGGTAGGAAGAACCCTACCACCTGGTTTGGCTCCTCCTACGATTAGGACAAAATATCCTCCTCTTGTTCTTCAGAAGCTAATTCTTCATCATCCTCGGCAAATTCATCCTCAGCAAATTCATCCTCGTCCTCAACAAAGTCTTCCTCGTCCTCGGCTAAGTCTTCCTCATCCTCAGCTAAGGGTTGAGCAGGCGTCTCCTTTGCCTCTAAATGAGCAGGTGAGGGAGTTTCTGTTTCGAGCGGTTCCTCATCTTCTTCTTCATCGGCAAGTTCGGCTTCCCTCTGGGCGATCGCGGCTTGTAACTCCTGCATTTTCTGGTGTTCAGCTTCGTAGTCGTACTTGGCGATATCTTTAATATCAATCTTCCAACCCGTAAGACGAGCCGCTAGGCGAACATTCTGTCCCTCTTTGCCAATGGCTAAACTGAGTTGATCTTCAGCGACCAAAATGTGAGCCTGACGCCCTTCTGGATTCACCAATAAGACTTCCTCGACTCGGGCGGGACTCAGAGCATTCGCTATATAGGTGGCGGGATCAGGCGACCAACGAATCACATCGATTTTTTCGCCGCGCAATTCATTAACAACCACTTGAATGCGTGATCCCCTAGCACCGATACAAGCTCCAACGGGATCAACATCTCGTTCCAAGGTATCCACAGCAATTTTAGTTCGAGGTCCGACATGACGCGACGGTGGATTCGCTTCTCGCGCTACCGCCACGATTCGCACGACTTCATCTTCGATTTCTGGGACTTCATTGGCAAACAGATAGACCACTAAACCAGCCGAAGCTCGCGAAACCACAAGCTGGGGTCCACGGTGAGGACCTTCACGCACTTTTTTGAGAAAAACCTTAAAGGTACTGCCAATGCGATAAGTATCGTTAGGTAATTGTTCGCGCTTGGGCAGTTCGGCTTCCACTTCCGGCTGACCAAAGCCACTGCTAATCGCCATGATCACCGATTGCCGTTCAAATCGCAGCACCCTGGCTTGGAGAACGGTTCCTTCTAACTCTTCAAACTCTTCTTGGATCAACTTACGCTGTTGATCCCGGAGTTTTTGGGAGAGTACCTGCTTGGTTTGAATAGCTGCCATTCGACCAAAATCACGTTGATCGGGGGTAACATCCAGAACCACCGAGTCCCCTAATTGCGCTTCTGAAGCCACCTCTTGAACTTCCTTGAGGGAAATATGATGATCGGTGTTGCCAACTTCCTCAACAATGGTTTTGGTACAAAGAATGCGGAATCCTTCTTCTTCGATATCTAAATCGACCTCAAAGTTGTTAAAATACTCATCATCAAAATGAGGTCGCTCCATACGTTGCGCTCGACGATAGCGCTCGTAGCCTTTGATCAGTGCTTCTCTCAGTGCCTGTTGAACGGCTGATTTCGGTAAATTATGGCTTTGAGAGATCTCTTCGATCATCTTTTTTAATCCAGGCAGATTAACGATAGACATAGGCAAATCTCCATAAACTGTTTATTGTAGGTCGTGAACACCAGAACCAATGCTCAATGACTAAATTCCAAAGGATCTAAACGGGTTTAACCCTGCTCATCGAACTGTACTTTAGTCACTTGATCGCGAGGAATGGCGATCGCCCGTCCTTTTTGGTTGATATATACACGGGTATCATCCCGGCGAATTAATTTCCCTCGCCATTCTTTATGTCCTTGGTCAGGTTCAGTCGTGTTAACCACCACGGGAAATCCTTTAAATGCGACGAAGTCTCGGTCTGTCGTTAGCTCTTGCGAGATCCCAGGACTAGAAATTTCCAAAACATAGGCGTCAGGAATCAGATCCACGGCATCTAATTCAGCTTCTAAAGCCCGACTCATGCGTTCACAGTCATCTAAACCCGTATCGCCGTCGCGGTTGCGGATATCTACCCGAAGTACAGGGGGACGTCTGTTCGTGTGAAACACCGCCCCAACGAACTCCAATCCCAATTTTTCGGCTACTGGGGTTGCCAAATCAATTAGTTGTGGAATCAGGGGATGAGTCATAGAAAAACTTCAACAAAAAAAAGTGGGTTCAACCCACCACCATCTAAAATCTATGCCAAGAAGCCTAGCAATAATTGACACAATCTCCACCGTATGCTCTGTTATAAAAACTTGAGCTTCTCACCGAGTTGAACCCTCAAGGGAACACTCGATCAAAGCTGAACGGTACAGCTACTTCCCCCTCGACCCCCACTTGATGGGTGTCCTTGAGGAATACTTGAGGGTGATATCGAGTACCAAATAGGATGACACACTTGAGGGTGTTCGTTGGATATAGTCGATCTCTCCTCTGCTATGTTTGAGTTTAACGCAATCTTGGCTCATTGTGCGATCGGGTCGCCAACCGAGGTGTTGACCTTTCGGCTTCGCTCAGGGTTAGCTTCCCCCATCTCCTCATCAATTAAGTAGCGAGCAAGATGCTCGCACTATAAGCTGTTATGCATTTAAGGAATGGGTAGCGAGCAAGATGCTCACACTACAAGGATGGCGTCATTATTGACATTAAGGTTTAAATGCCAAACAGCTTACACCTGTCGCTTTTGCCGAATTGCCCGGGTTTGGTCAAGAATGTCCTCTAAGTCCTCTTGGGACAAACGCTCAACGTAATTGACTTTGACTTCCTCTAAGAAAGCATTGAGCAAGTATTGAATTTCATCTAAGGTTTTCTGGGTCTGCATCTGAGAGCCATAAGCTTCGCCCAGATGACGAATTAACCGTTGCAGAATTTGATCCCCAACTGGATCATCTGCGATCGCGGCATCTAGTCCATTGTAGAGCGCTTGGGTAATTTGGTGTACCAGTCGTTCGGTTAACTGATTGCGAATTGTTTCTACACCGGGTACTCTCTCTAGTCCCTGATAGGCTTGAGACTGATTCAAAATTTTGTCCACGTTATGCCGTAGCAAGTCTTCTACATCGGAACGGATGGCGGGAAGCACTTGATTAACCGTCATCTGCACCATAATCTTAGTCAGTGCTGCGACTTCGTCGGTTTCGTTGAGATCGATGTAGGGGCGAACTTCCCGTTGCTGAAGCAAATTCGCGATCTCTCCTTGGCGAATGGAATATTGAAGTTCGTTAATAATCTGAATTACCACAACTTGGGTCATGTCGCCAGCGATTTCAGCCACAAATCCTTGACGCACTTGTTTCTGAATTGCACTCATATCGATCAACTTCGCCTGATCCAACCGAATCGTCACTGGGATAATCCGCAGCCAGCGCCAGAGGGGAATCAACAAAAAGATGTCATACCAACGCCATAACATTGCATCGAGCCAACTGACCCCAGTGCGGTGGCGACTGATCAACCAAGTACGACCCAAGAAATCTGTTAAAAAGATTAGGAAAAACGGGAAATCAACGAGTCCAAAATAATCAACAAAATCACCTGTTTCTCCAATGGGACGGTAGTAGTTAGCTTCAATTAAAGGACGAATCTCCTCGTTGAAAAATTCGAGTTCATTCTCTGGGTCTTTAGCGGTTAAGTTTTCTTGGCTCCAAAATTCTCTAAAGGCTTCTTTGGCAGAATCCTCGTCATTGACAATATGCTCCCGCATCTTATTTTTTATTTTTTCCAAATCTCCCGTTTTATCGGCAAGTTGGAATGGGTTTGTCTCAATCATGTCTACGCTACGTTGGCGCAGATCTTCTAAGAGTTGGATGACTTCAGGAGATTGTAAGCTCCTCAGTTTTGTTCTTAGGTTGGTTGCATCAATCTCCGCTTCCAATGCATTAACCTTATCCAAATATTGTTCGGTTTCTCGATAGGGTTGAATCCCTTTGATTGGGTCATACCACTGGGTAATCGGCGGTAGGGGAACCTCTAAGGGTAAACCGGGAAAACTCCATGGACCGATGTCAAAACTCAATAATTGGACTTCCCCATGTAGCCAAAAATCTCTTAGAGGTAGGTAGGTTAAGTCAAACAAAACCAATAGGTAATTTAGCGAAGCCACAAGTGCAACCGCTCGTTCCCACAAAAGGGCAAGACGAAATTTACGCTTACTTTTGCTTGGGGTCAGTCTTTGGATGGATGACATATTGTTTAGAACTAGACCAGCACCAAGTTTTGAATAACCCAACTTGGACTGATCAGAAGGGATTGATGTAAGTGCTGACTCGAACTATCCATCCTAGGAGGGATCAGGGTTTCTGTCAAACCCTGACTATGCGTGAGATTGGCGTTTTTGACTCGGCTTTTTTTGGGCTATGGAAAGACACGACCGGGATGAGTCATGGGGGCGCTGGGATTGTTGTAAATCTCCCATTCCTCAATCCCCCGATCGCGCAGAATGGTTTCGGCTTGCTGAATTTGCTCATCTGTTCCTTGAACCAACACCAAATAATCCCCATGAGACAGGCGATCGCTATATTTTTTGGCTTGCTCTTCGGGAACGCCTAAGTTCGCGAGTATACCGACTAAACCACCAGCAGCCGCACCAATGGCTCCTCCACCTAATGCAGATGCGATCACGGCGGCTTCGCCTCCAACAAATACCACCGGACCCACACCAGGAACCGCTACGGTGACTAACCCAACCAGTAATCCGGTTAATCCCCCCAAGACACCCCCAGCTACAGTTCCTGTGGTTGCATCTTTAGCTTTTTCATGACTCACCGGATCAGTAACTCTCACCCCAGACACCTGATCGGGATGTTCGGCGTCTTTGGCAATCACTGAAACGAGGTTCATGTCAAATCCAGCCGCTTTTAACCCATCGAGAGCCTTTTTTAAATTTTGCTCATAAGAAAAGACACCAATCGCTCGCTGATTTTGCGTTACAGGTGTTGGTTCTGTTGGTGGTGGAGTAACCGGAGTTACACCCGTCGGCGTTGCACCCAACGGTTCACCAAAGGGTCCTGTGTACGCCGCACCAAGGGGTGTAGGAGATCCCACCGGAGCCGCCGTTGGGTGAGTATAGCCGGGAGCAGGAGTATTCACCTCAGGACGGTTATAACTTCTCCACTCTTGAATTCCTTGAGGTTTCAGGATAGAAGCCGCACGGCTGATTTCCTCTGGTGTGCCATCCACCAGGATTAAATAATGTCCTTTTTCTAAGCGATCTTGGTAAAGTTTAGCTTCGGCTTCGGGAACTTCTAATCCAAGTAACGCCCCAAATAAGCCGCCAGCCGCGCTACCAACCGCCCCACCCAAGAGCGTATTTCCAATTACTGAAGCGGCTGCACCGCCGACTAAAATGGGTCCAACTCCAGGAAGGGCGATCGCACCCAATGTACCAATTAAACCGACGATCCCTCCTGTCACTCCCCCCGCCACTGCACCAGCCGCCGCACCTTCTCCGGCTTCATTTTCGGTATCGTCATGCACTTCAACCCCGGCAATTTGCTCCTCATCCCGGGCAATGACTGATACTTGGTTCATGGGAAAATTGGCATCTCTCAGATGTTTGAGAGCCTCTTCGGTGGCTTGTCGCGTCGGAAAGACCCCCACACCGCGTTGATATTGACCTAATGTCATAGTATCCGCCTCCATCTCTTTATAGGTTTTCACCCTGATACCCCTATTTCTACATTTTTATGGCAGATATTCATCAATCGGGGGAGATAAGTAGGTAGACATAAATTTTGTACACTGTACGAAGAAAGACGTAGCTGGCTTCTTGCTTGCGCGAGTAGGACGAATGACGAATGACCATGATCACGATTCGGGAACAGCAAGTAACCGATAGCGGATTTACGGCGATTCTCAGTTTTGATGGGCGGGTAAATTATCCGATCGCGATTACTGACCCCTTCACCCCGAAACAAGAACAGAGTCTGGAATGGTATTTTGAGGAATGGTTGGTGTTTCCCCAATTGGGAACCGCGTCCCCTGGCGGTGGATTGTATGATGCTGCGGAAGCATACCAAACCCGTTCCCATTGGGGCAAGTATGCCACCGTTTCCGGTGATTAATTTACTCTTGGTGACAGCACGACCGGATGAAGAGAAGGATGTCGGTTATCGTACCATTTCCCGTCCCTTAATTGAAGCGATTGAGACGGCAAAGTTACGGGTGAATGTGGAGTAATTGCGTCCGGCTACATACAAGTCGTTATCTGATAAGTTGGAGGAGAAAGTTTTTGGAGGGAGAAAGTCAGGGAAAGGCTGATCCGGTGGAGGCGTCGGAGTTGGCTGATTTGTTGACAGGAAAAGGGATTCCGGTTTGTATTTTAAATGCTTGTCAATCGGGGAAACAGATTTCTGCTTCTCTTACTCCTACTCCCCCCTTGTTAAACTTGAGCAGCTTCGTAGAGACGATGAAGCTGGGGGAGCAGAGGGAGCTGGGGGAGATATTAGCTGTTCCGTTATTTCTGCCTTCTTGCACGAGTATGACATAAGACATAAACAAATGACCATTTCAGGGAAATTGCGACTCATGGGTTCGGTTCTACGACCCCAGAGAGATGACGAGAGCCAGTATCCTCATAGATAGACATGTAGAATTGGCTGTTCATGGGGATAGATAGCGGTGCAAAAGTGGTTATTACCAAACATCAGCGAAGTTTTAGCTCAGAATACGCAGATTGGAGAGAACAATCCGGTCGAATCTCAGGTTGAATCGACAACGGTTGTCATGGATAAGGGACAGCGCAGTGCGGCGAGTCAGCGGATGAGAGACGAAAGGCGATCGCAAAGGGAATGGCAAAGTGCGATCGCGTCGCTGGAACAGTTACTCTTACAGGTTATTTGCCAACCGGATCAAGGTGACACCTCCACCTCCCTCAACGGGTTAGTTTTAGCCGGTCCTGCACCTGTTTTAAGTCACCCGGATTTGCTGTCTCATTTCCAAGCTGGGGTGTTTACCACTGAAACCGTAAACCCCTGGAGTTTTATGCCCTTTCAATTGCCTCCAGCTCAATCTGAACAGGAGCAAGGTACGGTTAATACGACCTATGAACTCCGTTTATTTCCGGCTGACTCCCTCACTGAGGAACAGTTTTGCTTAGTCTTTACCCGTGGCTTTAGTTTAGTTATGGCGGCGGGAGACGATCCAAATGGTGTACCTGGATTTCGCTTCTCCTTTGATCCAGAGGACGTGCAAAAAGCTTGGGCGTCTCTTTATCCGCGATTATTATTAGCCAATCCTCATCAACTGAGTTATTTAGATACATTAGTTAAGCAGTTTTCCCCTCAGTCCCCAGATTATCGAATTGTCATGGAATTTGGGCGTCAGTTGCTACAAAACATGCCCAAATCTTCCCCCGAACCCCAGAATGAAACCATAGCGGTCACTCCGATTAATTCAGTTACTCAAGCCTCTAAAGACTCATCTTACACGGAGACAATTGAAGACCGAGAGTGGCAACCCTTGGCTAAATCCGAAACCCGTGTCAATAATCGAGTTTCCCATCTTCGTGAAGCCACTCCCGATGTGGAACTATTGCAAGCCTTAACTCATGAAATCCGCACGCCGCTGACGACGATTCGCACCTTAACTAAATTATTATTAAAACGTCGGGATTTAGCGCCAGAAGTAATTCGGCGTCTGGAAATTATCGATCATGAATGTACTGAACAGATTAACCGCATGGAGTTAATTTTTAGAGCCGTTGAATTAGAAACCAAAGCGGTTAAAGAAGCCCCGGTTAATCTCACATCAATGTCATTGGCTCAAATTTTCCAAAATAGTATTCCCCACTGGCAAAAGCAGGCACAGCGGCGTAATGTCAGCTTGGATGTCGTATTACCGCAAAATCTGCCCACCGTGGTGAGTAATCCGGCAATGTTAGATCAGGTGTTGACGGGTTTAGTGGAGAATTTTACCCGCACGTTACCCGCAGGCGGTCACATTCAGGTGCAGGTCACACCCGCCGGAGATCAGTTAAAATTGCAATTTCAGTCTCAACCTAATCCAGACAATTCCGGGAATTTGGATAAGTTCGGACAGTCAACCTGCCAAACGTTAAAGTCAATTGGTCAGTTATTAATGTTTCAGCCAGAAACAGGCAGTCTGAGTTTGAATTTGAATGTAACTAAGCATTTGTTCCAAGCCTTAGGCGGTAAACTAATTGTGCGTCAGCGACCACAAGCTGGGGAAGTGATGACAATCTTTTTACCTTTGGAAGTTAGGAATAGTAGCAGTAATCAAGAGGGAATATTGGTATAATGTTGCAGGTTGAGTCCTGGGAACGAAACCCAACGATCTCAACGGGTGACAAGACAGCTAAAAAAAAGACAGGGTGTAGAGTGTGGGGTATGGGGTGTGGGGAAATTCACCAGGTTTATTTCCATAGGAAATATTAACGGGATAGGATGTCACAATTTTCCCATGAATTCCCTTGATTTAGAAAATGCACTCCAGCGCTATACCGACGCGCTGACGAAGCTGGAAGCATTGACGGTGACGAAAAGAAAGCGGAACAAGGAAATTCAAATATCATTCAAAAGTAAGCCAAATTATTCCCAAATTATCTCCCAATTATTCCCAAATTGTAGGGTGCGTTAGCGCAGCGTAACGCACCATTATTTTGTCGGGTAGCACAGACGTTTACCCCGCTTGTTAGTCAGGCATGGCGCGTGATACCAAGCGTTCTAATACCAAATCCGGGTTAGCTATCCCCCTTTATAAACCAGTCCGCGCAGGCGGACTTTGTTTGTGTAGCAGCGATTTCAATCGCCTCCTCAAAAAGGGGTAATAAAGGCTATCTTTTCGGTAGTCTGTACAAAGCGTGCCTCCCGTGCTAAAGCACTGACTACAAACCATTATTTCCTTCTGGGTGATGATCAACTACCAAATACCTCAACCCCTAATTTTGTGGGAAAATTCAATAGGTATTCTGCTAAATTCAGGGACGCATCAATTCTAGCGACAGGAAACCAAAGCTATTCAAGTTCCCTCCTTCCTCCCTGTTCCCTGTTCCCTGTTCCCTCTCCCCACCACAAAACATATTCAGCAGACCCTACTTAGTTAAGCCCGCCCCAACAACCTGTCTCATTGATCATCACCAACAACAGGCAATAATACTTTAAACGTCGATCCTTTCCCCACTTGACTGGTCACCGAAATCGACCCGCCACAACGTAATAACAATTGCTGCACAATGGTCAATCCCAAACCCGCTCCCATTTCTTCCCCAGGAATGGGGCGTCCTCGATAAAAACTATCAAAAATTTTGGGAATTTCACTGGCTGCAATTCCGTTTCCTGTATCAGTAAATGCCAACTGAACATATTCCCCCTGAAGACTTCCCAGTACCCTCACCTGACCTCCGGCGGGAGTAAATTTGAGACTGTTGTGCAGTAAATTAATCGCGATTTGCCGTAACCAGGTTTCTAAACAGGAAACCCTCGGTAGATCAGCCGGGATCGTATAACCGACTTGAATTCCTTTCTCTTGAGCCAACGGTTGATAGGTACTCACCACACCGGGAATAATTTCTGCCAATTCCACGACAGATTTGACTCCCGCTTGAGGTTCGTCGGCTGCAACGAGATCTAACAATCCCACAATTAATGAATTTTGCCGATCGCATTCACCATTGAGTAGCTGTAGGTAACGTTGGCGTTGGGCGGGTTTGAGTTGCGGCGACTCTAAGAGACTCAGCGCCGTTTTCATATTCGTTAATGGGGTTTTCAGTTCCTGCGCCACTCGCCGCAAGAGTTCGTCTTTATGGCTAAGGTGATGGGTTAATTGAGTGATAGCGCTATCTTGTCCCGGTTCAGTCATTGTTCCTGAGTGTAAAATTTCCCCTGTCCGCTGTAGTTGTTTGACCAACACCTGGGTGATTAATGTCTTCTCATCTGTCGCTTGAACCAAGGGAAATCGCTTGTCCCCGCCAGCAAGTAACTCATCGGGCGTACTATCTGCGATCGCAATACTTCCTCTGAGTCCCTGCAAAACCCGATAGATCACTCGTCGTTCAAAGGTACAAATCGCTAGCCATGATTGAGGCTGATTTCCAGGATTTTCCCCCTCAAGTAGCTGATATGCCACAATCAAACTGGTCAATTGGTCAGACAGAACTAATAAAAACGACTCCCGTTTAAGCTGGCTTCCGGCGGCTAGCTGAAGGGGGAACAGTGGAGCATCCGGGTTAACGGCTGAGTTATCCTGAATCGCGATCGCATCAGCGGTTTCATCAACACAGTTACACCAATAGAGGGTTTGCGGAATACTCCTCTGTTGTCGATACCGCAACAATTCTTCCCGCCACCCGGCGACGGATGGGGACTTCACCCAGATTGTGGCGGGGATTTTTTCTTCCATCAGGACATCAACCATGGCTCCAACCAAGGTTTTGAGTCCCACTGGACTGATTGAGAGGGACTGAGGCGTTGTCAAATTATCCAGGGCTAGCTGGTAAACAGACAAATCCGGTGTCGGTGGTGGGTTCATTAGGTTGCTGGGGTGCTGGGGAGTTATCAGTTATCAGTTATCAGGGGTTGTAGAGAAGTTCCGATAAAACATCTTTTGTAGGGGCGGGTTTTACTACTAACATTTCGTTGTCACCCTAATGTAACTAAACCCGCCCTGACTTAACCGTTCAATTATCGCAAATGACAAATGACCAATGACGAATCAACTAAATCGACGTTTTAGAGCCTCTCGCGCTTGTTCACGGTCATCGAAGTGAATTTTTTCTGTCCCTAATATTTGATAGTCTTCGTGACCTTTTCCGGCAATTAGCACCCCATCACCCGGTTTGGCGTCTAAAATAGCCGTGCGAATCGCTGTGGCGCGATCGCTAATTACGAGTGGCTCTACCGTCTCTGGAATCCCTTCTAAGATATCTTGAATAATCCGTTCTGGGTCTTCAGTACGGGGATTATCGGAGGTCACCACCGCGACATCAGCTAATTCTGCGCCAATTTTCCCCATCTTCGGACGCTTGGTGCGATCGCGATCGCCTCCACATCCAAATACGCAAATCATTCTCCCCTGAATAAACGGTCGGGCGGCTTTGAGCAGGTTCTCCAAACTATCTGGCGTATGGGCATAATCGACAATTACGCTAATATCTTGATCCGGTTGAAGTTGCACCCGTTCCATCCGCCCCGGTACTCCTGGAAATTGGTTTAAGGCGGTGACGACTGTTTTGAGATCTAATCCTAAATTTAACACTGCACCAATCGCAGCCAAGACATTGGACAAATTGTACTGACCGACCAAGGGCGAATTAAATGTCACTTCACCCACTGGCGTGTGTAGTGTTCCTTTAACACCAATCAGTGTATAAGTCAAGTCACTCGTATACAAATCTGCCGAGGTATCCTGAACACTGTAACTCCAAGTGTGATCGCGTCCAACTTGTGCGATTAAGCGTTTACCGTAGGGATCATCGGCATTAATAATCGCTTTGCCGTGCAGATAATCGGAATTAAACAATAATGCCTTTGCCGCAAAATAATCCTCCATATCCCGGTGGAAATCCAAATGGTCTTGGGTGAGATTGGTAAATACAGCGACATCAAACTCACAGCCTAACACCCGACCTTGTGCCAAGGCGTGAGAACTTACCTCCATCACCCCTAACTCACAGCCTGCTGCTACGGCTGAACGTAACTGCTGTTGTAGTTCTACGGGAAATGGTGTGGTGTGAACCGCCGTTTGGGAAAATCCTTGCCATCGGGCATAAAGGGTGCCAAAAAGGGCAGTAGGACGTTGGGCTTGGGTGAGGAGAAATTCAATCAGATGAGTTGTCGTGGTTTTGCCATTCGTACCCGTAACACCCACTAACTGAAGCTGGCGGGTGGGGTAGTCGTAGAACGCCGCTGCTGCTTGGGCGCAGGCGACTGTCATGTCAGTGGCACAGATAATACAGGGTGGTTCAGTATCAGGTTTTGGCTGAGGGGGGTGTTTTTGTGCCGCTTGGGGAGAAATTAACGCCGCCACAGCACCCGAGGCGATCGCACTTTGCCAAAATTCCCCACCATCGACACGGGTTCCGGGCATTCCAATAAACAAATTGCCAGGTTGACAGGCGTGGGAATTGGTACAGATTCCTGTGATTTGGGCGTCAAGTGCTGGATGATTCGGCATTTCCACCACGGTAGGAATTGCCCTTAGTAGGTCATGTAGCTTCATCTCAATCAACTCCTCACGATAAGATAGGGGTAAAGGAGAACCTTAGATTAGCCGTCCTGTTGCTTGGTAGGATTACACAGACGCGATCGCATCCCGATCAAGGTGCTCAAAGAACACTAGTACAAGAAGGCAGAAGTCCGAAGGCTCCATGGCAGAAGGCTATAAGGAACATAATGTAGCTGCTTTTAATCCGCTTGTTAACTGGTTAGTATTTGAAGCCGCGCTGCACTAGATAAATCCTACCTAAACTGATTAAATACCTTAAACTGCAAAGTCGAAAGCAAAAGACGCTGATTTACAGTGTATTGGCACAAAAACCCCCCATCCAACCGCAACCCGATGCGTACACCCAGTCGGCTGCTGTTCTTTGCGGCTTACAAATATTTCTGTAACGTTTTTTCCAACTGCGGCACACTCAAACGGGGTGAAGGGCGAGGAAGTGGTGTTTCTTTACCGTCTTTGTGATAACACAGCACAGGCACTTGATATTGATAAGCCTGGAACCAATCGTCTCGCTGGGTAATGTCCCGCACCTCTAGCTGAAAATCTAACGTTTGAATTTGTTCCAGCTTTTCTTGTAAACCTTCGCACAGATGGCAACCCGGTTTGCTGTACAAAATTAAGGTGTCATTCGTCATTGGCTATTGGTCAACAGCATCTAGAGCAATAAAGACGGGGAGGTCTTGCGTGAGAGGGTGTTGGACGTGTCTGGTTGGGTTTCGCTAACGTTAACATCCGCCTGTGTCCCATCACCTTATTCCCCAGGATAGAGCGCCCTCGGTAGGACTCGAACCCACGGCCAAAGGATTAGAAATCCCTTGCTCTATCCACCTGAGCTACGAGGGCATAGATTTATAATACAAAAATTCAACCCCTAACGGGCAATAGTCATCGACCAATCGATTCAAATTTTAGCGATCGCCGTTGAACTTGCCTGTATGCTGGGTAGCAGATATTTAAGATATCGTTGATTGTAGCATTGTAACCGACATTGGTTTTTGCGTGTAGCGAGGTGCTTTTCTAGATATTGAGGAAACTAAAGACTCAAGCAGCTTGAGGTCAAGGTAAACTACTATAGACCACCATAGTGGAAATACCTGTGTCAACCACCCCACCCATCCCTTAGAGCCTGGATGAGGGATCTAGCCGTGAAAAACAGATGAGTTATCAGTTTAGGGGAATGGCTCATAAACTGGATGTACTTGTCTGTCACTCGCTCAAATCCCAGACAACAAAGATGGTTAATTAGATTACAGCTTGTCCTGTAGTACCCCCCTAGCCCGGTCAGGAGTCATTTGCCAGTGTTATGTTTATTCTGAAAAGGCAGGATGTTGAAATTTCTAGCATTCAGCACCCGAAGCGAGAGCAGCAAATCCCGATTCTCAATTACCAGGGGCAAACCTTTCGCCTGATTAGTGTGTTTCGCGCTCATCAGGAAGAAGAAGCCCGCTCCTTCTGGCGAGATTTGACAGATAATCAGGGAAAAGCTTGTGTTTTACTAGAAGAACCTGACCGCTTTAGTGTGTGGGGAAAAATCCGTCTGGAGCAACTCGGTGCAGAAGGCGGTCCGGATACCAAAATTGCTCCCTATACCCAAGCCTGTCTCTTACTCCTGCAAACGGTTTACCTGGATGTTGAAGATTTACTCGGAAATAGGCAGGCGGGATTGTTTCAGAAGGACATCACGGATGTCTTTCAACAGTGGCATTTTCCCCAAGCCGATTCGCCGGAAGCCGTGAACCACTTACTGACGGTTGATCCGCTCAACACCCTGCAAGTTCCACCGTGGGAAGAACACCATCTGATCACCCTATTACAGGAACTCTATCGCTTGGGCAAGGAATACTTTGGCAATGCGAATTTTGCCGAAGGAGTGGGCGAGATTTTGCAGGATATGCCTACAGCTGAGCAAAGTCAGTTTATGGAGTGGCTCAAATCCTCTCCCCTAGGAAAATTGTGGCGATAAGGGAACACTAAGGATAAATAAATGTATCATCGATGGTTGCCAAGATGGAATTTTAGGACGCCAGCCGTTAAGTTTAATAAATAACGTATTGTGTAATTGCCCTGGTTAGAGATCTCAAACTAAAGAAAGCATTATGAGCAGTTCTGTAGATAAGTCCTCTAAAACTAAATCCCTGCTGACCGGTCAGAATATCGTCTATATAGGCATTGGGTGGGCAGTAGTGTCCATACTGTTTTTTCTACTGTTTAGCGTCAAACCACCGGGAGAAGAGTATCCCTTTTGGTACTCATTTAGCACTTATGTCCTAGAGTGTTTACCCTTTTTGGCAGCTGCTTTACTCTGCTATAGAAATTGGCGTAGCCCTCAGATTGCTAGTGGACGTAATGTCTGGCTGGGAATTGGTTTAGGGATGCTGTTTTACTTTATCGCTAATTTGATCTTCGGGGTATGGGAGCTATATTTTGGTCTTGACCCCGATGTATCTCCGGCTGATTTCTTTTACGTGATTTCTTATATCTGTATTGGTTGGGGCATGATTTTAGCGGTTCTGCCAAGGCGCTTAAACTTAGAGTGGAAGCAGTGGGTAACGGTGGGATTAATCGCTGCTTTGGGGATTGCCTTAGCCGTTTGGGTTTTATTAGCTCCTCCTGTAGCCGGAGAGTCGCAGGGAAATTCTGGGTTGCCGACAACTCAGCCAGCAACAGCGATAGAATCGCCCCTACTTTTTGCTTCTATTTCACCACCGATTGCAGTTAACCCAACTGAAGCAGCCGGAACGGCTGAAGCTGAGGTTCCAGAAGCGGCAAACTTGCCCAGTTGGGTTATTTCCCTGGATAACGCCCTGAGTCCTCTATCGAAAACGCTGAATTTTGTCTACATCGTTTTCGATGTCTTCCTACTCATCATCGCCTCAACACTTTTGTTAGCATTTTGGGGGGGGCGCTTTGCCCAATCATGGCGCATGATTGCAGCGGCAACGTTTTCCCTCTACATTGCGGATATGGGGTTTAAAGCTTATGACGCTCTGGCTAAGGCTCGTGGTCAGGAATATGAAAGCGGAGGTCTCCTGGATGTCTTCTTTATATTTAGTGCCGTACTTTTTGCCATAGGCGCTGCCCTGGAATATGACGTCTCCAGTCGTTCTCGTCGCGGTTCACGTCGGCGAACTTAAAATTAGCTATGAGTCCAAGAAAATTAACTGAAACCGATAAAAAAAATATTTTGAACTTGTATCGACAGCCAGAAGAGACGACCTCAACCCTGGCTGATCGTTATGGTGTAAGTAATTCAACGATTAGCCGCTTGCTTAAAAGCACGTTGTTGGAATCGGACTATGAAGCACTCATCCAGCAAAAGCGAGCCAATCGCACGCCAGGGTCGGGGACATCAACAACAGCGAAGCCCAAACCCAAGCTAGTGGAACGGATTGAACCCAAGTCATTATCAGTTACTCCCTCACCCCAACCCTCGGCAAAATCGGCAGAGGAAGAATCAGACGAGGACGAATTAGGATCTGAGTATCCCCAACGTCGGCGGCGCAGACGTTCTTCTGTAACCTTTCCCTCTGATGCCGAGTCTCAGGCAAAACAAGGGGAGTTGCCTTTGGAGTTTAATCGCACCGAAACTCAACGGGATACAGAAGACTCCGACGATCTGCTTGAGGACATGGATCAGGCAGAAACCAGTCCCTTAGAGGATTTGCTGGATGAAGATTTAATGGATTTAGATGATGAGGATTTAGATGAGGATTTTGAGGAAGATTGGGACGAAGACGAGGACGAGGACGATACGACGACGCCAGAACCTCTGACCACGAGTCACGTTCCCAGGGGGGCAAATATTCAGGTCTTACCCTTGTCGGAAGCGTCTTTTCCCAAACCTTGCTATTTAGTGATCGACCGTTCCGCTGAATTAATTGCGCGACCTCTGCGAGAATTTAGTGACTTGGGAGGTATTCCGGCTGAGGAAGTCCAGCAACAAACGTTACCAGTGTTTGATAATCATCGGGTGGCACGCCGCTTTTCCAACCGTTCCCAGCGCGTGATTAAAGTGCCTGATGGGAAAATGTTACAGAAAACCTGTTCTTATCTACAAGCCAAAGGCATTACCCGCCTTTTGATTGATGGTCAGGTCTATTCGTTGTTAACGGCGTCGTTGCTGGAATAGATTTTGTTATTTGTCATTTGTCCTTTGTTAGGAAACAGGGAACAGGGAACAGGGAATAGGGAACAGGGAACAGGGAACAGGGAACAGGGAACAGGGAACAGACAATGGGCAATCGGGAATGGGCAATGGGCAATGGGCAATCGGGAAAATAGAGTTTTGAGTTAACCTCCTCATCTCCCCCAGCTTCCCCAGCTCCCCCCGCTCCCCATCTCCCAGACGTTCCACCGATGTGGCACAATAAAAGGCGTGATTTATCGGTTATCAGGTAATCAAAGTGAGTCTGACTGCCCAAGCCCCTAAGACTGTCCGCCGCGTTGTTTTTCCGTTTACCGCCATCGTGGGTCAAGACGAAATGAAGCTGGCTCTCCTGCTGAATGTCATTGACCCCAAAATTGGTGGGGTAATGATTATGGGCGATCGCGGTACGGGTAAGTCCACCACCATTCGGGCGTTGGCTGACTTGTTGCCAGAAATTGAAGTGGTTGCCGACGATCCCTTCAATAGCGATCCCAACGACCCGGACTGGATGAATAGTAATGGAGGAGGACAATCTGCTCCAACCGTAAAGAAAAAAGTGCCGATGGTTGATTTGCCCCTGGGCGCAACCGAAGACCGAGTGTGCGGCACAATTGATATTGAAAAGGCATTAGCCGAAGGAGTGAAAGCCTTTGAACCCGGACTGTTAGCCAAAGCCAATCGCGGTATTCTCTATGTGGATGAAGTGAATCTACTTGACGATCACCTCGTTGATGTGCTATTGGACTCGGCTGCCAGTGGTTGGAATACCGTCGAACGAGAAGGGATTTCCATTCGCCATCCGGCTCGTTTTGTGTTAGTGGGTTCTGGCAACCCGGAAGAAGGAGAACTGCGTCCGCAACTCCTCGATCGCTTCGGTATGCACGCGGAAATCCGCACCGTCAAAGAGCCAGGGCTGCGGGTCAAAATTGTGGAGGAACGAGCCGCGTTTGACAAAAATCCATTGGATTATATCAAAGCACACCAGGCAGCCCAAGAGACATTACAGCAGCAAATCGTCACAGCCCAGACCCAACTGTCTGACGTGGAAATGGACTACGACATGCGGGTGAATATTTCTGAGGTTTGCTCAGAATTGGATGTGGATGGATTGCGCGGGGATATTGTCACCAATCGTGCTGCCAAAGCCCTGGCTGCTTTTGAAGGGCGCACGGAAGTCACAGTGGATGATATTCGTCGGGTGATTACGTTGTGCTTACGTCACCGCCTGCGGAAAGACCCCTTGGAGTCGATTGACTCAGGCTATAAGGTGCAAAAAGCCTTCTGTCGTGTCTTTGGGTTGGAGGTAGAATCAGAAGCCGATGCCGCCATGGCAACGAGTGGATCTCGTTAAGGCGTCTTTGGGGATTTGTGAACAACCTACACCAGGCTGACGCTAGGGTGTAGGTTTTGAGATTTCCCAGGGGGCGAAGTAACCCCGCGCAGTATATCAAGGGCGCAAGCCTTGCGTCCCTACGCACGGGCTTCAGGGAGACTCCCAGGAATAGGTGGAAATGGTAGTGGGATGAACCTATTAAAGTGGAATGGAAACACGTTTTTTCCCTTGGAGCATTCTGCCCTCTACCTCCTGCCTTCTTGCACAAGTTCCTTATGAAAGAACCACTGATTGAATTAAAGGGAGTCTCCAAGTCCTTTGGGGGTAACGTCATCCTGGATAATGTTGATCTGACCATTTATCAGGGCGAAGCCTTAGGTATTATTGGACCTTCTGGAACAGGTAAATCTACCATTCTACGCATGATGGCGGGTTTAATGCCCCTGGATGGGGGTGAAATCTATGTGCAAGGACAAAAGCGTTCGGGTTTAATTGAAGATGCCAAAGACCCAATTGGCATCGGTATGGTATTCCAACAATCCGCTCTGTTTGATTCCCTGAGTATCCGTGAAAATGTGGGATTTTTTCTTTACCAGCATTCTAAATTGTCTGAGGATCGCATTCGGGAATTAGTCGATGAGAAGCTAGAGATGGTGGGGTTACCCGGAATCGCCGATCAGTATCCGGCTGAACTCTCAGGCGGGATGCGTCGGCGAGTGAGTTTTGCCCGGGCGATTATGACGAACCCCGATCATCCCCAAGACAATCCCGAAATTTTACTCTATGACGAACCCACGGCTGGACTTGACCCGATCGCCTCTACTGTCATTGAGGATTTAGTCCGTCAACTCCAATGTGTTGAAGGCGGATGTAAGACTTATGTGATGGTCACTCACCAAGATAGTACAATTCGCCGTACCACCGACCGAGTTGTTTTTCTCTACAAAGGCAAGGTACAGTGGCAAGGTCCGATCAGCGAGATTGATACAACCGATAATCCTCTGGTGCGACAATTTTTCAGTGCTAGTACCAGCGGACCAATTCAGGTGGTTGGTTAGGATGGGAGTAAGGGAGTCATTAGTCATGAAGCTATCGGTCTCAGGCGGGACATTTTGGTTGGGAAAGGGAACAGGGAACAGGGAACAAATTTGTCCAGGCTTGGGTTGGTAGCCGTCATGAGGATAACCCATCAATTCACCACACAAGGGTACAGTGAGGAGAAACCATGCGATCGCGAACCATTCGAGAAGGCTCCGTTGGCTTATTAATTCTAGTGGGACTAGCCGTGCTTGTCGGTTTGGCGGTTTGGATTCGGGGGTGGAAATTTGGCGATCGCAGTTACAGCTTTGTGGTTAACTTTCCCAACGTCGCCGGGATGAAAGAAGGTGCCACGGTGCGCTATCGCGGCGTTGATGTGGGCAACATTACCGATATTCAAGCCACCACCAATGGTGTTGATGTCACCATCGAAATTGAATCAGAAGACTTAGTGATCCCAGAGGATGTTGCTATTGAAGCCAATCAATCTGGTTTAATTGGGGAAACCTCAGTAGACATTACTCCCCTGCGGGAATTGTCCTCAAATATCCAGTCGATGGAGCCTCTGAGTTCTGAATGTAATTCGGATGTGATTATTTGTGAAGGTGAGCAGATTCAGGGTGAGATTGGGGTGAGCTTTATTGAACTTCTCCGCAATACTGAGCGCTTAACCACTATCTATACTGATCCGCAATTTTTTAATAACATCAACTCTCTGGCTCAAAATGCCTCCCTCGCCGCCAGTGGTATTGCTCAACTTGCGGGTGAATTATCCTTATTATCTCGTTCCGTGCGTCAAGAAGTCGGCGGTTTTTCTCAGGCGTCTGATGCGATTACCACAGCGGCTACCCAGACAACTCAACGCATTGGTAATACGGCAGAGCAATTTAGCCAAACCGCCGTGCAACTGAATCGATTAATTGCCTCAACCAATGATTTGGTCAGCAGAAATCGGGCAGTTTTAGTCGGCACGTTAACCAGTGTAGGTCAAACCAGCGAGCAGTTGCGCGTTCTGTTAAGCGACTTGAGACCCACCCTAGAAAATGTCAACACGACGATTGATTTGGTCAATGCACAAGTCGATCAAGCGGATGTCAGCACCATCATTGAAAACGTCGAAACCGCCTCCGAAAATTTAGCTACTCTCTCCGCTAATGCGGCTGAGGTATCTGCTGATTTACGCGATATTTCCAATTCCCTGGACAGTCCCAGCAATGCGTTAGTCTTACAACAGCTATTAGACTCAGCGCGGGTAACATTTGAAAATACGCAAAAGATTACATCGGATTTGGAAGATTTAACCGGTGATCCGGCGTTCCGTCAAAATTTTAAAGAGTTAGTCAACGGATTGAGTGAACTTGTTTCTTCTACGGAACAGTTGGAACAGCAACTTGAGGTAGCACAAGTTGTCGAATCCGCCAGTGCTGAAATTACAACGGCGGCGGTTAATGTTGTGGATCAATCCCGTGAACTGAGTCCCAATTCTATCGATGAGGAGTTGGCTAAGTCTCAACCTCAACGGAATCACCATCACCCTATCCTGAGGAAATTGCCGCCAATTCCGAAAAAGTCAGCGGCGGATACGGAGTGATCGGTGAACTGCTCCGGCTTACGTAGTAACTTGTCACTTTTATCGGTTGGGTTGGCACAAGATTACAGGCTAAAGCCCCTACTACAAACCCATTAATGGCTAAGTCCAGTCATCTTGGCTCTCGACAGACTTGGGTTGCTTGTAAACGTGACCCTGGCTGTGGATGTGACGGGTTAACTCAAATAACCTGTCTTCGGTCAAACTCCACTGCTGGAGAATCCGTTCTAGCCCCTGTTGAATCTCTCTAGCACCAGGAAACCGAGAATAGCGAATCCGTAATCGCGCCAATTCTGTCAACTGGTAATCTGTCGGATCGGCTTTGATTTCCAAGAGACGATCTACTAGGGCGCGATCGCTCTTTTCTTGGGGATGGTTTTGATCTTTGTTTTCTAAGACTGATGACATAAATAATCTGACTTGACTTTTTTGCCGTTATTCTTTATACGTCTGTGGTCAGTTCCCCTGAGATGTTACAGAGTTTAAAGTTCTGTAACTTTATGCTCAAACAGATGAGAAGGCTGCGGTAAACTAAGCCTTAATCCATCGTAGTATCCCCCGCTATTCCCAATTCGGGTTAGCGTTGGGATAATATCAATCAATTACCGATAACTCTCGTTTGGAGCCGTTATTCTATGTCTCATAGCGTCAAAATTTACGACACTTGCATTGGTTGCACCCAATGTGTGCGGGCTTGTCCCCTGGATGTGTTGGAGATGGTACCCTGGGATGGCTGTAAAGCTGGTCAGATTGCCTCGTCTCCACGTACCGAAGATTGCATCGGGTGCAAGCGCTGCGAAACCGCTTGTCCGACTGATTTCTTAAGCGTTCGGGTTTATCTTGGCGCTGAAACCACCCGCAGTATGGGTCTTGCCTACTAAGGGTATTTTAAGACCAATCTATATCATTGTAGGGATATGGCGGCATTGCTGTTCAAGCTGTGGCTTGCATGGTAAAGCTGCTGTGTCCTTACCAGAAATTGCCAGGTTTTCATGGAGATACAAAAAGGCAAATTTAGAAGGGATACGATCTGCCGTGTCCCTTCGACATAAGTGGTTTAACGGTCAAGTCTGTGTAAGTCCTGGTAACGATTCTTGACGTTCCCACGGGTTGCCCTCTAGCCTGTATCGCATAAGATGTTGAAGGCATCATGTTTGAGGAGTGAGCGGTTCAATGTGTGGAATCGTCGGTTATATTGGTACGCAACCCGCGACAGATATTTTAATGGCAGGGTTAGAACGCCTCGAATATCGAGGCTATGATTCGGCGGGAATTGCCACCGTCTGGGAAGGGAAAATTGATTGCACTCGCGCTAAAGGCAAACTCTATAACTTACGGGAAAAACTAGAACGCACCGATAACCAAGCCAGACTCGGTATTGGACATACCCGTTGGGCAACTCACGGGAAACCCGAAGAATATAATGCTCACCCCCATACCGACACCCATCAGCGCGTGGCGGTGGTGCAAAATGGCATCGTAGAAAACTATCGGGAATTACGGGACGACTTGAAGAAACGGGGACATGAATTCCGTTCTGATACCGATACCGAAGTGATTCCCCACCTGATTGCCGAATTTCTCGGAACACCCTCAACTCCGGAGTTTCAACACCCCAGTTCTTTCCTCCCCAGTTCTTTCCTAGACGCCGTGCGCCAAGCGGTGAACCAACTCCACGGTGCCTTTGCGATCGCGGTGATTTGTGCTAACTATCCCGATGAACTGATTGTCGCCCGACAACAGGCTCCCTTAATCCTGGGATTTGGTCAAGGGGAATTTTTCTGCGCCTCGGATACTCCCGCCCTTGTCCCCCATACCCATGCGGTGTTGAACCTAGAGAATGGCGAACTGGCACGGTTAACCCCCTTGGGGGCAGAAGTCTATAATTTTAACGGGGAACGTCAACGCAAATTCCCCCGCACCCTCAACTGGAATCCCGTCCAAGTGGAAAAACAGGGATTCCGTCATTTCATGCTCAAAGAAATTTTTGAGCAACCGGGTGTAGTGCGAACCTGTTTAGAGGCTTATGTTAGCAGTGATTGGTCTGTGGGTGAAAATGATAGCATCACCCATCAAACCCCAGTCACCGGAGACATGCCATCCCCCACCACGCCGATACAATTGGGACTGTCAGAGTCATTGTATGAAAACTTAGAATACGTTCAGATCTTGGCATGTGGGACCAGTTGGCACGCCAGTCTGGTGGGGAAATATCTGATCGAACAACTCGCCGGAATTCCCACGATGGTACAATATGCCTCAGAATTCCGCTATGCCCCCTCACCCTTGACGCGCAATACCCTCACCATCGGCGTCACCCAATCTGGCGAAACCGCCGATACCCTAGCCGCCTTAGAAATGGAAAAACGACGGCGTACTGGTTTAGGCGTAGAGTATCAGCCGCGACTGGTGGGAATTACTAATCGTTCCGAAAGTTCTCTGGCACATTTAGTCCCCCATATTATTGAGACGTTTGCGGGAATGGAAATTGGTGTGGCGGCAACGAAAACCTTTGTTACTCAATTAGTGGTATTTTACTGTTTAGCGTTGGATTTAGCCTATCAACGGCAAACCTTACCCCCGTCAAGGATTGCCGAAATCATTGCTGGGTTGCGCCAACTTCCCTCCCAGATTGAGGTGGTGTTATCCCGTCAGGAACATTATCTGGAAGAATTAGCCCATGAGTTTGCCGAAACCCAAGACTTTATCTTTTTGGGACGCGGGATTAACTTTCCCATTGCGTTAGAAGGGGCGTTGAAACTCAAGGAAGTCAGCTATATTCACGCTGAAGGGTATCCAGCGGGAGAGATGAAACATGGACCGATCGCCCTGTTAGATGCTAAAGTTCCCGTGGTCGCGATCGCCATGCCCGGTACAGTATATGAGAAGGTGCTATCCAATGCCCAAGAAGCCAAGGCGCGGGATGCCCGATTGATTGGCGTGACCCCGATGCATGATCCAGAAGCCGCTCAAACCTTTGATATTTTATTATCGGTGCCTGTGGTAGAGGAGTTACTGTCGCCGATTTTGGCCGTGATGCCCTTACAGCTTTTGGCATATCATATTGCAGCGCGGCGCGGTTTAGATGTGGATCAGCCCAGGAATTTGGCAAAATCAGTCACGGTGGAATAAGTGCCAAACCTTAGGTTGAGTCTGCTGTAGGGAGTTGGTGAGGGGAGGGAACAGGGAATAGGGAATAGGGAACAGTAAAACATGTCCTAACCTGTCCAGGTAGCGGCTATAAATGACCGAGAAGTCTAAATCGAAGACTATCGATAGAGTAGATTGTTATACTGCCACTGGGAGATACTATTCAAGGGAAACTCGATAACCACTCATGCAGCCCACCGACGCCAGCAAATTTACCGACAAAGCCTGGGAAGCGATCGTTAAATCCCAAGACGTTGCCCGCCGCTGTCGCAATCAACAGCTAGAAGTTGAACATGTGGCGATCGCACTCTTGGAACAAGCGGGGTTAGCCGCCCGGATTCTGTCGCGGGTGTCGGTGGATGTACCTCGGTTTCAGCAGCAGTTGGAGGCTTTCGCGAATCGCCAAGCTAAGGTGAATAATGTAGACCAACTCTATCTGGGGCGAGGCTTGGATATTATGCTGGATAATGCCGAAGCTGCCCGCGTCGCCCTGCAAGATGATTATATTGCGGTTGAGCATTTACTTTTGGGATTAGCCGTCGATGAACGCATCGGACGCCGCTTGTTTAAAGGGTTTGACCTGGATAGTCCCAAACTGGAAGCCGCGATTAAGGCGATTCGGGGGTCGCAAAAAGTTACCGATCAAAGTCCAGAATCCCGCTACGAAGCGCTACAGAAATTTGGGCGGGATTTGACCGAACAAGCTAAAGCGGGGAAACTTGATCCGGTCATTGGACGGGATGAAGAGATTCGTCGGGTGGTACAAGTCTTATCCCGCCGTTCCAAAAATAACCCCGTGTTAATTGGCGAACCCGGTGTCGGTAAAACCGCGATCGCCGAAGGATTGGCACAACGGATTATTAATGGAGATGTACCCGAATCCCTCAAGGAACGCCAGTTGATTTCCCTGGATATGGGCAGTTTAATTGCTGGGGCGAAATATCGGGGGGAATTTGAAGATAGACTCCGCGCCGTGTTACGGGAAGTTACCCAGTCCGATGGGCATATTGTCCTATTTATTGATGAATTGCATACGGTTGTCGGTACCGGATCAGGTCAAGGGACTATGGATGCCGGGAATTTACTCAAACCCATGCTAGCGCGGGGGGAATTGCGCTGTATTGGTGCCACCACCTTAGATGAGTACCGCAAGCATATTGAAAAAGACGCCGCCTTAGAACGACGGTTTCAACAGGTACTGGTGCGACAACCGACAGTAGAAAATACGATCTCGATTTTACGGGGACTTAAGGAACGCTACGAAGTTCACCATAATGTCACGATTACCGACTCCGCCTTAGTCGCCGCCGCCACCCTATCCAATCGCTATATTAGCGATCGCTTTTTGCCCGACAAAGCCATTGATTTAGTCGATGAAGCCGCCGCTAAGCTGAAAATGGAGATTACCTCCAAACCCGTAGAACTCGAAGCCATTGACCGCAGGCTGATGCAGCTAAAGATGGAAAAGCTATCCCTAGAAGCCGAAAGTCAGCGTCAGGGTGTCGCCGCCGTCAGTAGTGCTTATCAGTCGTCTCAGGAACGGTTAGCCCGGATTGAGCAAGAAATAGAACAACTCGAAACCAATCACCAACAGCTTAACGGACAATGGCAATCAGAAAAACAACTCCTCGAAGAAATTAACGACCTGAAAAAAGAAGAAGACCAACTCCGGGTTAAAATTGAGCAAGCCGAACGTGCCTATGATCTGAATAAAGCCGCCCAACTTAAGTATGGACAATTAGAGGTACTCCAGCGCGATCGCGAGGCAAAAGAAACGATGATGCTGGAACTCCAAGCAAAGGGTTCCGCCTTACTCCGAGAACAAGTCACCGAAGCCGATATTGCCGAAATTGTCGCCAAGTGGACAGGAATTCCCGTAAAACGGTTGCTGGAGTCAGAACGCCAGAAACTCTTACAGCTAGAAGGACATCTGCACAAACGAGTGATTGGACAAGGGGAAGCCGTAGAAGCCGTCGCCGCCGCCATTCGTCGCGCTAGGGCGGGAATGAAAGATCCCGGACGCCCCATTGGTTCCTTCCTGTTTTTGGGACCCACAGGCGTGGGCAAAACCGAATTAGCGCGGGCTTTGGCACAGTTTCTCTTCGATAGTGAGGAGGCATTAATCCGGATTGATATGTCCGAATATATGGAGAAACACGCCGTTTCCCGCTTGGTGGGTGCCCCTCCCGGATATGTGGGCTATGAAGAAGGAGGACAACTCACCGAAGCCATTCGCCGCCGCCCTTACTCAGTCGTATTGCTAGATGAAGTAGAAAAGGCACACCGGGACGTATTTAACATTTTATTACAAGTCCTTGACGACGGACGCATCACCGACTCCCAAGGGCGAACCGTGGATTTCCGGAATACGATTATTGTCATGACCAGTAATATTGGCAGTGATCATATCCTCAATGTAGCGGGAGATGATGCCCAGTATGAGGAGATGCGAAAACGGGTAACCGATGCCTTAAGAAAGCAATTTCGTCCCGAATTCGTCAACCGTGTCGATGATATCATCATCTTCCACACCCTAACCCGCAAAGAACTGCGGCAAATTGTCGAGATTCAACTGCAACGAATTGAACGGCTACTAGCAGATCAGAAAATCTCCATTGACCTATCTCCAACGGCGCAAGACTATATCGTCAATGTCGGATATGATCCAGTCTATGGGGCGCGTCCCCTAAAACGGGCAATCCAACGGGAACTCGAAAACCCAATCGCCACCAAATTATTAGAAAACACATTCAGCGCAGGGGATACAATCCATGTCGATTGTGCCGATAACATCCTCACCTTTAGTAAAAAGGAGACAGTCAACTTACCAGAACCACAATCGGTACATTGAACCAAACCCCTGACCAATTCCGCCAATATGCAGTTATAATTCGGCAGAGGGGCATCTTGACTCGTTCGTAATTGCGCTTATAGTTGCGCTTGTAGTTGCGCTTTAGCGCCGGTCATCACGTCAGAACCGACCACAAACCCATAAACAAACCGCTTATCACCTAGGCAAACGTGACTTTTAACCCTTAACCCGTCATGTCCCTGAACCTCACCGTCGCGATTCCCACCTACAACGGCGGAAGCCGACTCCCCCAAGTCCTCGAACAACTGCGCCGCCAAACCGGAACAGAATCAATTCGCTGGGAAATTATCGTCATTGACAACAATAGTACCGACAACACAGCCGAAATTGTTAAAACCTATCAAGACAACTGCTTTCCCGACACTCCCCTACGATACTGCATTGAAGCCAGACAAGGCGCAGGATATGCCCGACAATTAGCCGTCAAAGAAGCCCAAGCCCCCCTAATCGGCTTTTTAGACGACGATAACATTCCCGCCTCCAACTGGGTAGCCGCCGCCGTTGACTTTGCCCAAACCCATCCCCAAGCCGGTGCCTATGGCAGTCAAATCCACCCAGACTTTGAAGTACCGCCCCCAGACAGCTTAAAACCCATCTTACCCTTTTTAGCGATCGCCGAACGCGGTGACCAACCCTTTCGCTACGAACCCCGCAATAAGTTATTACCCCCGTCAGCCGGATTAGTCATCCGCAAACAAGCGTACCTCGACAGCGTTCCCCGTCAACTAATTTTAACCGGGAGAATTCAGGGGAATATGTTGACAGGCGAAGACTTAGAAATGTTATGTTATATGCAGCTCAACGGCTGGGAAATTTGGTATAACCCAGCCATGGAAATCGACCATAAAATACCCCAGAAACGCTTAGAACGAGACTATTTAATCCCCTTTATGCGCGGCATTGGACTCAGCCGTTTTGTCACCCGCATGTTAAGTGTCAAACCTTGGCAACGCCCCTTAGCTTTTGTTGCCTATACCGTTAACGATTTGCGTAAACTCATCATTCATCGCCTTAAATATCAGGGGGGAATCCAATCCGATTTAGTCGCTGCTTGTCAATGGCAACTCGTTTTGAGTAGTTTAGAGAGTCCATTCTATTTATACAAAAATGGCTATTTTAATCGCCAGAACCAAATCATTACCCTGAAAGGCAAGTAGGTGAGCATAAATCAACTCACCCCTCAATCCTGCTTGATTAAGGCGAGCAGGGGGAGCAGGAGAAAAAAGGGAATTGTAGGGGCGGGTTTTACTACTAACGTTTACTTTAACACCCTAATATAACTAAACCCGCCCCAAAAGATTACCAGTATTCTGCGACCAATGACATAAGACCAATGACGCTTAAAATCCCAATCATCCTATCTTGATGAGAGAACTAAATTCTCTGTGTAATCAGTGTCAATAAGCTCTCACCTCCCTACCCCTATCTCCCAAATAAATCCGTGAAATCAGTGTTTTGACCAATGACCAATGACCAAACAATGTCTATAGACTTCACCGTAGCGATTCCCACCTATAATGGTGCCAGCCGTTTGCCGAAGCTGTTGGAGAAACTGCGACAGCAAACAGATTTAGACCAGATTTCCTGGGAAATAATTGTTGTTGATAATAACAGTAGCGATAATACCATCCAAGTGGTGCAGGACTATCAAGAGAATTGGCTACTTGGTGTTCCCTTAACCTATATCCTCGAACCGCAACAGGGTGCCGCTTATGCCAGATTACGGGCGGTACAAGCGGCGCAGGGCGAACTAATTGGATTTTTAGATGATGATAACTTACCCAATCCAGACTGGATAGCCCAAGCCTATTCATTTGCCCAGGAACATCCCCAAGCGGGTGCATTTAGTGGACAAATTCATGGGGACTTTGAAGTCGAACCGCCGGAAAACTTTCAACGCATCCAAGCCTTTTTAGCGATTCGAGAACATGGTTCTACCCCGCATCAATTTGAACCGCAAAATTTAAGATTACCCCCAGCAGCTTCATTAGTGGTGCGGAAAAAAGCCTGGTGTGAAACTGTGCCATCGCGTCCCACATTAACAGGTAAATTACCGGGAGTGATGATACAGGGGGATGATTATGAACCCTTACTGTACATGTACAAAGCCGGCTGGGAAATTTGGTATCATCCCGATTTGCATACCTATCATCAAATCCCCCACTGGCGATTAGAACGGGAGTATTTACTCTCTATTTCACGGGGGTGTGGGTTAGCTACCTGTCAACTGCGAATGATTAATGCCACTCCTTGGCAAAAACCTGTGATTTTTATCCGAACGCTGCTTGGTAACTTGCGTCGCCTGATTAGCTACATTATTATGTATCGATGGCAGGTAAAACGGGATCTGATTAAGGCTTGTGAGCTGGAGTTTTTTTGGGGGGGCTTTCTCAGTCCTTTTTATTTATGGAGAAAAAATATATCTAATTAATCGAAGTTAATTATGCCAGTAATTTCTGTAATTATTCCCGTTTACAATGCTGAAGCAACCATTCGCGAAACAATTCAATCGGTTTTAGAGCAAACCTTTTCAGATTTTGAACTCATTGTTATCAATGATGGGTCTCAAGATTCAACCTTAGAGATTGTTTCTAATATCCCTGATCCTCGAATTAAGGTATTCTCTTATCCCAATGCAGGTCCCCAAAAAAGCCGTAATCGGGGAATTGAAAAAGCAATCGGTGACTATTTAGCATTTCTCGACGCCGATGATCTGTGGACAGCCGATAAGCTAGATGCCCAATTGCAGGCACTACAGGCGCATCCTGAAGTAGCCGTGGCGTATAGTTGGACAAATTGGGTCGATGAAAAGGGTCAATTTTGGCGTCGAGGGACTTATATTAGTGCTAGTGGTGATGTGCAGGCAAAGTTATTGTTGATTGATTTTATTGGCAGTGGTTCTAATCCATTGATCCGCCGCCAAGCCCTGGAAAAAGTGGGTAATTTTGACGAATCACTAGTAGGCGGTCAAGATTGGGATATGTGGCTACGATTGGCAGCCTGCTATCCATTTACTGTGGTGCAAAAACCGCAAGTTTTATATCGGAAATCTCTGACCTCTAATTCCTGGTCGAATAACGTTGAACGCCAGGAAAAAGGGTTTAAAAATGTGATGGCTAAAGCCCTGGATCAGGCTCCTGAATCGATAAAATCTCTGAGGAGAGATATTGTTTCTAACCGTTATAAATGCTTAGTTGTTGATGCTTTAGAACGACCATCTAGTCGTCAACGGGGATTAACCGCCGCTCGGTTTCTCTGGATAGCACTTAGTAATGATCTGTCTCTTCTCCAAGCACGAGTACTGGTGAAAGTGGTGTTGAGAATGACGATTGTAACTCTCTTACCTCCCCAGCAGGCACAAGCGTTGCTCGCTAAGTTGGGCAAGTTGGCTGAGGTTCATGCTTTATATGGATACCTGCGTTCAGACCCGTCCTGACTGTCCCTAAAATTGACACAAGGAGCAACATAACTATGCCGTTGGTATCGGTAATTATTCCAGTTTTTAATGGCGAAAAAACAATTAGAGAAACCATTGAATCGGTATTACAGCAAACCGTTGCTGATTTTGAACTGATGGTGATTAATGATGGATCTACTGATAACACCTTATCCGTCATTTCCCAGATTAAGGACTCCCGTTTAAAGGTTTTTTCTTATGCCAATGCTGGTTTAGCCGCAAGTCGGAATCGGGGGATTTCCCAAGCCACCGGAACGTATATCTCCTTTATTGATGCCGATGATCTGTGGACAGCGGATAAACTAGAAGCCCAAATCAAAGCGTTAGAAGCGAATCCGCAAGCGGGTGTGGCTTATAGCTGGACGGATTGGATTGATGAATCCGGTCAATTTTTACGTCCAGGGGGTCACATTATAGCTAATGGTAATGTTTATGATAAATTGCTTTTGCGAGATTTTATAGAAGGGGGGTCTAATGTTTTAGTTTTAGCCAAGGCATTTGCTGAAGTCGGGGGCTTTGATGAGTCACTCAATGCAGTAGAAGATTGGGAAATGTGGTTGCGTCTAGCGGCTCGCTATGAATTTGTTTGTGTCCCTTCTGCCCAAATTTTATATCGCATTTCTCCTAACTCCATGTCTACAGATGTTTGGAAAATGGAGGCGGCTAGCTTACAGGTGATTGAACGAGCCTTGGCTCAGTCACCTGAACCCTTGGATTATCTGAAACGGCAGGTTCTGGCAGAACGGTACAAGTATTTTACCTTTAAAGCGATTGAAGGTCGTTTGGAACGGCGGCGTGGATTAACAGCGATGCGCTTTTTTGGGCAAGCGATAATTAATGATCCGGTTTGGTTGCTTAGACCCAAGATAATCAGTATTGTTCTGTTGAAAATTGCTTTGGCGACGATATTCCCGTCTCAACTGGCGTATGCTTTACTCAAAACAGTGAAACGGTGAGGGTTGATGGTTCATGGTCGATTGTTCATGGTTCATTGTCTGCCCCATCTGTGCTGCAAAATCTGATCGTAGATTCCTTCTAACTTCGTGGTATTATGCTTTAAGTTAAATTTCTGCTCGACTTGTTGGCGTCCCGCGATCGCAAACTGTTTTCGGAGTTGTTCGTTGTTGGCTAAGGTCAGGATATTCTCAGCTAGGCCTTGCCAGTCTTTTTCGGCAGCCAAGAAACCGGTTTCGCCGTGGATAATCGCCTCCGGAATTCCGGCGTGAATGGAACTGACGACGGGAACCGCCATGGCTTGGGCTTCGAGTAGGGTTATCGGTAGCCCCTCACAATTGTGGCGACTGTCGGTAACGCTGGGGATACAAAGTAACATCGCTTGATTCAGCCAATCCCGAACCCCATCCGAGGGTTGTGCCCCTAAAAAGCGATAGCGTTTCAGGGCATGGGCAGCTTGTTGTTCTAGGGTTGAGCGTAGTCCACCATCACCAATAACCACCAGTTCGATATCGGGTCGTACTGATTGTACCTGAGCCATTGCCTGAATTAAATACTGACACCCCTTTTTTTCCACCAGTCGCCCCACAAATAACACCACTGGCTGACGTGACGGGTGGGGCTGAGGGGCAAATTTATCCACATCAATGCCAATGTAGTGAACGATAATCTTGTCCGGGGGACAGCCTTTTTCAATCAGTTTCGTGCGAATAAATTCAGACACGGCGATACAACAGTGCGCTTTTTTGAATAAATGCCGTCGCCGCCAGAAATACACACGGGTTAAGGGATGGGGACCAAACATGTCACTCAGATCATCGCGGGTGTCCTGATTAACCGTGATATCGTAGCCATGAAAGGTGACAATTAGGGGAATGTTCAGCCGTTGCCTCATAGGTAATGCCCAAACGCCATCGGGTCCAAAATGAGCATGAATGAGGCGGGGTGAGAGTTGTCTAAGGCGACGAAACCAGTCCGGATAGCCTAAGCCAGTGATCACAAATAAGAGTTTGCGTCTTAGGGTGAGTTTTGCCATCTCGCTGAGAACGAGGGTTCTCTGGGCAGGTAGGGGATAGTTTCTGCCGCGACACCGGGATGTTCCAACGTAGAATCCGGTGTAGGATTCATAGTTTTCCACTTGCGCGGGAATAAATGTTTCCGAGTAGGGTAGGAGCGTGTCTCGGTAGATAATAATGTTGTTGTTCATACAGGGGTGGCGGTGGGGGAGATGGGGGAAGTATTTTACATTTAGCACATATTCAGTTAGAATTCAGGCAACTTGCTACCACTGGGTCTTGCTCCTTGGGACTTTCATGTCCTAATAGATAGTTGATGAGTTTCAGGTTATTTCCGAAAAACCTGTTCTGTCATTTCTTTAGGGTAAATGTACTTCCAATCTAGGGAAACGCTCACTTTCTGAGTTTTCCCGCCTTGTCCCTTGCGAAATAAACGATTCCATAACTCCTTCGTTAACAAGGCATTAAAGCAATGTATCAGGGAACGCTTCCTATACCAACCGTCGTCAAACAGTTGCCACGGGCTTCAGTTCAATGGGTAAATCACTTGAGAAATGCGTACAAGCACCAGATTGCCCAGATTCATCCGACTCCGATTATAATTTTAGGGCATCAAAAGTCGGGAACAACAGCGATCGCAGCTTTATTGGGTCAAATCTCTGGTCAGTCTGTTACCATTGACCCCTTCCACCACATTGACCTCAAAGCCCATCTGCGGCAGCAACTCTTTAACCAGGAACTGGCGTTTGATGATGTGGTACAAGCCCACAAGTTCTATTTTTCGACGCCGATCATCAAAGATCCCAATTTTACATTTCTCTATGAAGATGTCAAGCCCTGTTTTCCCCAAGCCACCTTCGTTCAAGTGATGCGTGATCCCCGGCAGATGATTCGCAGTGTCCTGAATCGACTGAAACTTCCGGGAAACTTACCAGCCTTGGAGGGTAACTGGTGTAAACAGTTGCAAAAAATGCCAGCCAAGGGTTGGTCTCTGATGTTGGCGGGGGATCTTCCTCACGTCGAGGGCAGTAATTACATTGAACGACTCGCTCACCGCTGGAACTGGGCAACGGATACCTATCAAGCTCACCGGGATAAGATTTATCTTATCCGCTATGAAGATTTTGTCCAGGATAAGACGAACACCATTCGTGATTTAGCCCTACGGGTGGGATTAAACCCAATTCACGATATTTCCGATCAGGTTGATATTCAGTATCAACCCCGTGGCAACTATCGGGTGAATTGGTTAGAATTCTTTGGCAAGGATAACTTGCAAACGATTGAAACGATTTGTGGAACTCGGATGCAGTCCTTCGGTTATCACCTATCCCCACCGCCCATCACGTCTGATGCCACCAGCGATAAAGTTCCTGATTTTTCAGGTTTGGCAGCCGCGTTTGCTTAGACCTGTCTTTATTGTATCGGCTCCTCGGTCAGGGTCGAGTTATTTGTATGAAATTACTCGACGCCTACCAGAGGTTTGGTCGTTTGATAAGGAGAATGATCCGTTATGGTTTCAGTTTTTTCCCTATCAGCGATTATCTGTACCCACCGATTATATTTCGCCAGCCGAATGTACCCCGGACATGATTAAAGCGTTTCGCCGGGAACTGTTAATCGAAAACCTACGCCATCGCCGCCCCTCTCGCTGGCGGGATGGCTTTAATTATGGTTTACTCAGGAAACCGGTGCGCTATTTGGAGAAAACGGTTGCCAATTGCTTTCATTTAGAAGCGCTACAGCTGATGTTTCCGGATGCTTTATTGGTGCATCTGGTTCGTGATGGTAGAGCCTGTGTTTCTTCAATGATGGAGGGTTGGCATTCGGGGGTTTTCTGGAAGCGCCCGTTACCGTTTCCCGAAGGTGCGACGATTTCCCATTGGTGTTATCCGATTCCACCGGGTTGGCAAACGGTGGTTCACCAGTCATTAGCCGAGATTTGTGCCTGGAGTTGGGTGGAGCATAATCGTTATGTGCTGGAGTGGGAACAGGCGAATCCCGATTGGCAGAAGCGGTTGATGCGAGTTGCTTATGAAGAGCTTTTAGCTGATCCCCAGGTGGTATTGGAGCAGTTTTGTCAGTTCACTGGATGGGAAATGTCCCCGGAGAGTCTTCAGTATATCCAGGAGGGGCGTCTCAGTTGGACTACGGTTTCCCAGCCGCAAGCGGATAAGTGGAAACAGAAGAATGGGCAGGCGATTAACCAGGTGATGCCTATTATTGCGCCGATGATGCGGGAGTTGGGGTATGGGGTTTAGGGTGTCGGGTGTCGGGTGTGGGGTGTCGGGTGTGGGGTGTCGGGAAAAAAATTGAACTTTAACTCCAGTATTTAGGGTTTGAGGAAAGTGTCATCTGTGTTTTTGTCAATACTTAGTCATAATTTTTATCATAAGTTTAACAAAATACATGCGTCCAAGGGGATATTGGGCTTTTGTTGAGACCTGTACCTGATTGGAAAGTTTAAACCGCTGAAGGGGGAAAGAATAGTTTAAGTTATCAGAACTTGACAACTTCCCCCGCTTCCAGACGTAGCATGCTACGTCTCTACATCCCCATCTCCCTCACCGTCCCCAAGTGCGGAGATCCGTATTCTCTAACGGGGGCTATCTGTTCCCCCAAGAAGCGGGCGATCGCACACAATCGTACTGAAGAACCGAACCATTACAGAGTGTCACCTATGACTGTACTAGAACAGGGACAAATTACGATTCATACCGAGAACATCTTTCCGATTATCAAGAAGTCGCTCTACACCGACCACGAAATCTTCTTGCGGGAATTGGTCTCCAACGCCGTGGACGCCATCCAGAAGCTGAAGATGGTGTCCTACTCTGGGGAAGTTGATGGGGATGTGGGGGAACCAGAAATTACCATTTCCCTGGATAAAAATAACCAGACTCTCTCCGTCTCTGATAACGGGATTGGCATGACGGCGGAGGAGGTGAAAAAATACATTAACCAAGTCGCCTTCTCCAGCGCCGAAGAGTTTATCCAGAAATATCAAAAAGACGCTGACCAGCAGATTATCGGTCACTTCGGCTTGGGATTTTATTCCTGCTTCATGGTGGCAAAGAAAGTCGAGGTTGATACTCTATCCTACCAAGCCGGTGCTGAGGCGGTGCATTGGTCTTGTGATGGCTCTCCCCAATTTGAACTGTTGGAATCGTCTCGCAAAGAACGGGGAACCACCATCACCCTGACCCTACAGGATGAAGAAGTCGAATATGTCGAACCCGCCCGGATTCGTCAACTGGTGAAGAAGTACTGCGACTTCATGCCTGTACCGATTAAGCTCGATGGCGAGGAACTGAATCAGCATAAGGCACTGTGGAAACAATCACCGCAAAACCTGAGCGATGAGGATTATTTAGAATTTTATCGCTATCTGTATCCGTTTCAGGAAGACCCGCTGCTGTGGGTGCATCTGAAGACAGATTATCCTTTCTTGTTGAATGGGATTCTCTATTTTCCCAAACTTAAACCCGATGTGGATGTGACCAAGGGTCATATTAAACTGTTCTGTAATCAGGTGTTTGTCAGCGACAACTGTGAAGAAGTGATTCCTAACTTCTTGATGCCGTTGCGCGGGGTGATTGATAGTCCCGACATTCCCATCAATGTCTCCCGTTCTGCCCTCACCAATGACCGGACGGTGCGCCGGATTGCCGATTTTATTGCCAAGAAAATTGCTGACCGCCTGAATCAGCTTTATAATGAGCAACGGCAAGACTATATCCGCTGCTGGCAAGATGTGGGGACGTTTGTTAAGTTTGGTTCCCTGAATAACGACAAGTTCAAGAAACAAGTCGAAGATATCATTATCTATCGCACCACCTATTCTGGGGAATCCGCAAGCCAAGCAGAGACACCAGAGGTAGAAGTGCAGTCCCAAGAAGACGATGCTTGGCAAGAGGTGAGTTCAGCCGCCGCGAATCAAGATGAACAGGGACGGACTTACACCACGCTGAAAGAGTATTTAGACCGCAACAAAACCCGGCACGAAAACCACGTCTTCTACTGCACCGACGAAGCCGCCCAAGCGACGTATGTGGAACTGCACAAGAATCAGGGGTTGGAAGTCCTTTATATGGACTCGTTTATCGACACCCACTTTATTAGTTTCCTGGAACAGGAATATTCCGATGTCAAGTTCTCCCGGGTAGACTCGGAGTTAGATAATACCTTGGTTGACCAAGACAAGGCGGCGGATATCGTTGACCCCAAAACCAATAAAACCCGCAGTGAACTGATTAAGGAGTTATTTGAGAAAGCGATAAACAAGCCCAAGGTTAACGTGAAAACCCAGGCGCTGAAATCCGATGACCCCCAAGGGACACCTCCAGCCATGGTACTACTCCCGGAAGCCATGCGACGGTTGCAGGATATGACCGCCCTATTGCAGCAGCAAGCGGCGCAGTTTCCGGAGGAGCATATTTTAGTGGTGAATACGGCACATCCCTTGATTGAGAATTTAGTGGAGATTAGTCAGGGGAGTATTGTCCAAGGGGTAGGTCAATCCCCCAGTGGAGAACTCGCCAATCAAATTTGCCAACACGTCTATGATTTGGCATTAATGGCGCAACGGGGCTTTGACGCCAATGGAATGAAGGCGTTTGTGGAACGGTCGAATCAGGTGTTGACGCGGTTGACTGAGCGTTAGATACCGTAGGGGCGCATAGACGTGCGCCCTTTATCAACCTGACGTGCGCCCTGCACTGACGTTTTAGGTGTCAACTTAAGCTAGATTCCATGTTCCCTGTTCCCCATTCCCTGTTCCCTGTTCCCTGACGAATGACCAAGATATGATGGAGTACGGACTATCATTTAGAGGCTAGTTATGTCACGCAAATGTCAACTAACGGGAAAGAAGGCAAATAACGCCTATGCCATCTCCCACTCTCACCGCCGCACCAAAAAATTACAGCAAGCTAACTTGCAATCGAAGCGGGTATGGTGGCAAGAAGGAAATCGCTGGGTGAAGTTGAAACTTTCGACCAAGGCGATTAAGACGCTGGAGAAGAAGGGATTACAGGCGATGGCAAAGGAAGCAGGGATTAATCTCCATCATTATTAAATCCCCGTGGGGAAGGTGGGGAAGATGGGGAAAGTAGAGTATTGTGTAGGGGCGGGTTTGACTATTATCGTTTCTTTCCTCACCCAGATGCAACTAAACCCGCCCTGAGTTGGTGTCAGAATTGGAACCCTGTTACCTTTATAGGTTGGACTCTGGGAACGTAGGCAGAGCCTTCTTATCGAGTAACCCGACGCTATGTTAGCCTGTTGGGTAACGCTTACGCTCTACCCAACCTACAAGAACTTCCCCATCTCCCTTAACCAATGACAAAGGACGAAGGACAAATATCCAACAGGATGATCACTTTTCTCGCCAAAGTGGGTAAGCTAGGCTTAGTAACTCACTGATGAGACGAAGTGTACCGTAGAGTACAATCGGATTAAGCCAGGGTGATCGGTGAGAACTGCGTCTGAAATAGGTCAAATAATTCTATCGCCAGAGGGAACTTGCCCCCAGAGCTTTTGTCTCATAATACAAAGGAGGCTCGTCCCCATCCGGACATACTATTAAACGTCTTGCTATTGCTTATCATCAAAATCCCCCAGACGGAACGCCCAGAGAAGCGTTGTTGTTCGGTTTAACTATCTATCGATACCTCTTGAGAGGACATCACCATGTCAATCCCGAAAAAGCTAGCCAAGGTTATTCAAAAACTCTATCGGCAACTCCTAAAGATATCAAGGACATTAACAAAACGAGTCATGACCTGGTTATTGCGAAGGTTGATGGTTTTGCGCCATCGCTCTGGCTTAGCTGGGGCGGGATTTATTCTGCCTACGGTAACCATGGTGATTTTGGTGGTGATCCTACTCACTACCGCGATCGTATTTCGCTCCTTTGACCGAGCCAAAAATGCTCGGAACTACCGGGTGAGTGAAGAAGTGATGGCAGCCGCTGCACCCGCGATGGATCGGGCAACCGCTAAGCTGGATGCTTTATTTGATGATCCGCGACTGCCTCGTGGCACTCCCTCTGACAGTGCGCTTGATAATTTGTTTGAGTACAAGGACGATTACAACAGTGAGCCAGAGAAAGATAAATTTACTTTCCCGGATGAACAGCGGTTGAAGGTGGGTTACGATCTCAATGACGATGGCAACATTGAGGAGGCGGCGGCTCGACTTGAACAGGAGGAAGCCGTATCAACCGCTTGGCGATTTCCCGTTGATACCGATGGCGACGGGAAGTTTGATAGTTTTACCATCTATTTCATCTCTTACCGCAGTCCGCTGCGTGGGGGCGATGGTTCTTTCGCGACAGCCAGAAGTCCGCTAGACGCTAGAACTCCCCCAATGGATGAAGGCGCAGGCAGCGGCGCCTGTGCTGGGGCGCTGAAAACGAGTGCTAAGTTGGTGAGTCAGGCGGGTTGGTATAAGTCGGGCTCTAAGCTGAAGAAGAGTTTCTTTGTCTATACAGCAACGGTGCCTATTGTTGAGAATCTGAATAATCTGGGTATTGCAGGTTTTAATGAACCGCCATACAATGACCAAGAAAACTATGAATATTTCCCCCCTGGAACTGCTCCAGGTTTCTCAGCACTAGAATACCAGCAAGACCGAGCCAGAATTCCATTGAGTAATAATGCCGTCGTCTTTCAGGATGACTTAGCCGTGGTGGGTGGGGAGACACTGCGCCTGAATGGCAGAATGGTTACCAATGGTAACTTGTTTACCACGACAACCCAAGACAGGGGCAATATTGAACTCTACCAGGTGAGCGCCCCCGCCTCTTGTTTTTACCCCGATGTAGAAAACAGCAAAATTACAGTGGGTGGTCATGTGGTTAACGCCGCGCCCCTGTCCGATATTGCCAATGGTAGACCCGTTAAAGTTCATCTGTTTGTTGAGGGCGATGATCCAGACATCAAAGATTTAACCACAACCAATCAATCGGCAACCAATAGTGAGGTTCCCCGCACCATCCTCTACAATAGCGATGCCTATACAGCTCGTGTCCGGCACTTAGTAACACGCTGGATTGATCAAAACCCAAATGTTAACAATAGTACAGATCCAGAAGACGTAAAAACCCAAGTCCGGGATGCCGCCGACAGTGAAAAAGAGAAGGTGCGAGAGAAGGCATTAACCGCCTACTTCAGAGATCGGACACGGCGGGTACCCTTCGAGGAGGTTCCCAAGGATAAAAAGACCCAGCTTCAAGACCCAGTCGGTGAGGGAGACCAGTTGCGTCCGCCAGATGAATGGATGTTCCCCTATGATCCAGAGGATGGTAAGACGACATCGGGATACGCACCCGTTTCCCTGAATACCCAGGGAGAAAGCGCTCTGCCCAAAGCGACGCTGCCTGAGGTGCTAGAAGATAGCGATCGCGAAAATGAAGTGGGCGATCGCATGTTAATCGGTCACAATCTGCCTGCCGTCTGGTATGAGGATGAAAATCCCGTTGGCGAAAACGCACGCCAGGAGATTGAGGGTACGACATGGGATGTACCGGATGATACCAGTGAGACACGTAGTCGCGCCTCCCAGGTCACGCCCCTCAGTGATGTGGGGGATAAGGGTCGAGATGGATTCTGGGAGAAGGCAGCTGCCCGAGAACCGGAAAATTTACTCGACCCCGTGGGTGGTTTGCGGATTGTCACTGGCGCTGGGGTGTATGAACGCAAAAATTCCTTCTTGCCCCCGCCAACCTGGGATGACCCGACAACGGACACAGTTGAGGCGAAATTCCAGCAGGAAACCGTTGGCGGAAAAGAGGTAATAACCACTTATTATGATGACCCTTCAACTTCAGTAAAAGAAACGTTTCCCATTGTGTGGCCCGATACCATGCCCATGTCCCCGATGGCGGGTGAGAAGGTCTATGCAAACATCGATTCTGATTGGGTTCCCGATCCTTGGAAAGGTCTGGGCTGGCAGGATGGCAATGGTCAGGGCTTACCCCCACTCACAGGAAGCCCATTCCCCAATCTGAGTGCTGCTGAATTTACGGCCATAGGGGGTACTAACCTAATCGACCCCAATACACGCAAGTATGCCAAAGGTGACCTGCGGATGAGGGCGACGGCAGTTTACCACTATGCCGACGACAGATATCAACTCCCGGAAGAAGGAGACGATCAAAAGCAAGAACCCATTGCCTGCGTCAGTAGCTACTACGACCCGACTAATGCCACAACCGCCAGGAATCCGCAAGGCTTACCGGATGTGAGTGGGCAATTAGACTGGCCCCCGACTCAACCTGGGGTTGGTTGGGGCAAGTCGAATAACGGCGTGAGTTATCCTGCCCCCCCCAGCCAAACTTCCAAGACTGTTTCAAAAATGACTAGAGATGCTCAGGGGCTGGTGGGAGGTCAGGGTAAAGAAGATTATGGGAATATCCAACAGAAACTTGCCTATCAAGCGAATCTGGTCTTCCCCAATGGACGCTTTGTTAACGAACCCCTGCGCGACGCCTTGCTGGCAGAACCGGATGAGCGGACGCTTGCCCAGCAAGCGGCGATTGACTCAAGCATCTGCGCCTTGCAGATTTTAGATGGAACCCTGCAACCGAATGAAAGTGTTATTCCACACGGGGCAATTAGTGAGGTAGCATTCCTGGATAGTCGTCAGATTCAAGCGATTCATAAAGATGACCCAGACACCTTAAAAGTCGAATCTGTCGCCGACTTCATAGATGCTAATGATGTCATCGACTATGACCTGCCCATCGAAGAACGCCAACCCCTAGAGGTGCGGGCGACCAAGATAGACCTGGATAAACTACGCAAAAAAGGCATCAGCGGTTCATTCATTCCCGAAAGTGTCGATGAATACCTCCTACCCAACAGTGGCATTATCTATGCCTCCCGTGATGACGCTTTGCCAGACCTCAGCCAATTGCTGCCTGAGTTACCCGACAAAGAAGACTATCAGCTTCCTGGTGACGAGTTAGACGAGGAGGAGATAGCTGGTGCGTTGCGAACAAGCGCCGTGGACTACAAACTTGACCCCACCCGTCGTCCCAGTGGCATCCTGATCTTCAATGGTGAAAAACTTGCTCGCAACAACACAGAAAACTTCCGGGAGGAGGAAAAAGGATTGACCCTAGTCACCGACTTACCCGCATACCTCTGGGCTTGGTCGGATCAGAATGAGGATGGCATCGTCGATGATGGCGATGAGTCTCTGTTCAATCCGCACACTCAGGAAGAATTCAACGCCGAACTGAATGCAGCAAACTGGAACAACTTCTACGGTCGCGGGCAAGATGAGGACGATCTCAATCCCGACTTCGCTTGTCGTCCTGGTGATGAACGCCTGGATTGTCAAACCGGGGATACCTGGCGTCCCGCAACGGTGATTGCTGATTCGATGACGTTGCTGTCGAAGGATTTCCGATTTGGCTTCCGCGATGAAGGGGATTACGACCTGAGAAATAATCATGTTGTCAATCAGAGCTTTATCACTAATCGGTTGAACAATGGCTTCTTTGCCAACGACTTTGTCACCAATGGATTTAGCAGTGGGGGGATAACGATTGATGGCAAGACTCCCACGGAAGAGGATTATTCTCAAAACGGTAATCAGGGTGGAGATTACGTTGGCAGCTCCTATTTCAACAACTTCGTCACTCCCGTCCAGCGACGATTCAATGGCTCTGCGGAATATATTATGGAAATCTGCCGCAAGTTACCGGTTTCTGCTTGTACGGCGGAGGACTGGGTTGTCGGATATGACAGGAATGGGGATGGCGTGTTGACCACCGATCCCGATCCAACTTTGGATGAGAAAAATGTCACGGTTGATCAACTTGGTGCGCTTTTAGTAACTTCTAAGAGTGTTGGGATAAACACTCCTGTTGGGGCGGGCAGAGCAGCCGGAGGTGATAATCAGCTACAGCATAATGAAGCCGATTGGTTTGATCCATATGTAGCAACTATTGGAGGAAGTGCTGGTAGCAATCTGAGTCCTCGAGATCGTCTAGGAGCCGGTACAACCGCCGAACCCGCGTTGATGGAAGCAGACCGACGCTTCCCGCGCCGCATTGCCTTTGCTCGGACGAAGAACCATACCTTGATTCTGGACGATGCCCGTAACAATACTGTGCGACCCATTGGCGTCGGCTGTACCCTAGATACTACAGGTGATGCCCCGGAAAACAATGGCTGTGTTTATGGGGGTGTGGCAAACAACCTCAATGTACCCAACCGCAATACCCAGAATAACCTTTGGTTCCGAAACACAGTAAGCGGCACAGTCGGCGGTAAGGTTACTGACCCTGGAGATCCAACTCGGATTGATTATCAAGTTGATCGACCAATTTACTACGAAACCAATGTAGATAAGTATGCATGGATGCTTGATAAAGACGGTGCTCCTCAAAGGAAGTATGTCAATGATGGGACCGACTTCAAGGTATTCGTGCCTAAAGTGGCAGAAGATCCAGCTTATGGAGCGATCGCAGCGGAATTGGCTCGACTCAATTTGGATAACGATCCAGTTGCTAAATACCCATTCTGCTTGGCAAAAGGATGCTCTGTTGCAAAAAATATGATTGATGATTCAGATACTGTAGCAGCAGCAGCATTAACACCTCTATCTGGCGCAAAATTCAGAATTAATAAGGTACGAGAAGCCCTGATGCCTGCCGCTCTCAACCCGGCTACTCCTGGGGATGCAATTGTGGAGCCCGAAGGGGATCTACTAGCAACTGGGGGAACACTGACAGCACAACCTTCCGAAGATGCTACTTCAACAAACCTGCAAAAGTCGGTCAATGTCTATGACCTGACTGTGGGTACTTTTAATGACGGTGCGACGATTACGCTTCAGGGAACACCAGAATCGATATTTGTCCTGCGACGTACTGATGGTGCTCTTACATTTGGAAATAGTAGTGGAAATGGCGTTCAACTTAACCTTGAAGGTGGCGTTGATCCCAACAACATATACTGGGTTGTGGAGAATGGAAATTTGACATTTAATACACCTTCAGGAGATCCCCATTTACTAGCAGGTAACTTTATCGGCAATTCGGCTAATACCATCACATTCAACGACGTAGACATAATCGGGGGTCGCTTCCTCGGCTTCAATAACGTAGCCGCCTTCGGAACGAATGTCAAAATCTACGCCATGACCGCCCAAGACCAACCCATAACCGTCCCCGTATTACAACTGCAAATCCCTAAAGAGGACAACGGCAATATCAACCCCAGCGGGAATATTGACGAAGAGGTTGAGCGAACAAATTGGCACCAGAAAGCCACTCCCAGCACCTTTAACCTAATCAGCGCTGCCGGAAACACCCCAGCGAGGGAAGGCGAACCCGATGGTGGTGTAGGTAACTTCGCCCGCCTCTTAGAAGACTGGGCTGACCAAACTCTAACTATTAGCGGTTCTCTCATGCAATTTGACCGGAGTAGCTATGCCACCAGTCCGTACCAACCGTTTTTAGAGATTGGTCCATTCTGGGAAAGTCCAGGAGGTCTGTTTGAATACACCCAAAAATACTCCACCCGTAACTCTCAGGGAAAACTCCCCTACTCCCAACCCCAAAAACGGCGAGTTGGGTATGATGTCGGCTTACTGAGTCAGCTCCCTGACCTATTTAGTAGCCAATTCACCACACCCCCCACAGGCGCTCCGGATGAGTTCTACCGGGAAGTTTCCCGCAATGACCCCTGGTTACAAGCGTTATTGTGCGCCAAAACAGTAGATGGCAATAACGCGGTCAGTGACAAGGAACGCCCCAGTTGTCCCTGGTAAAACACCCAAGGCTTGAACCAGCAGCAGATTAAACCATGAACAAGCCCAAGCAGATGCAACAAAATCCAAGGCAATTGAATCGCGGATATTCCTCGATATCATTTGCCTTCCAGCAACTGACGTCTCGCCAGCCAGTTCCCTTGAATCCTTCCTTCAAGGCTGCTGTCGGCAATCATCACCCCCGCCAAGGGGGGAAATCCCCCCCAGCGAGTCAGTCGGGTTTTACGATCATTGAATCGTTAGTGGCAATTATTGTGGTAACGATTCTGATGATTGGACTAGCACCGGTAATCACCCTGTCAGTTGCTACACGGGTTCAAGCCAGACGGGTGGAACAAGCTACTCAAGCCGCCAGATCCTATCTGGATGGGGTGAGAACCGGAGCAATTCCCTTTGGACCGACGGATGCTGAAAATGCAGAAGGAACTCATAACGCGATTACAGAGGATTCAGCAAATACTCCAGGTGACAACCTAAATGAGGTTCCTGCTCCAACGAAAGCAGCTCCCACTTGCTCCGATAATCAATACTGTAGCCAACCCACCCAAAACAACGCTGTATTCTACTGTGTCGATGGGGATGGAGATGATGCGTGCAATAGCTTTCAAGACTTCATCATTCAGGCATTCGGCAAAATTCCCACTCAAGGTGGAAATCCCAATCGGGACTATCCGAGTTACAAACTCGGGGTGCGGGTCTACCGGGCTGATGCGTTTACATCTGACTTTACCCAGAACTTTGAGAAAGATGCAACCCAATCCAGTTTTACCGGGGGAATTGGCTTAAGCTCAACTCAAGCCCCCTTAGTGATCATGTCAACCGAGGTTGTTGTAGAGGAAGACAATCTGCCTGAATATAGAAGCATTTGCGATAATGCAGGTATTGATGGTTGCTAATCCAATTCAGCATAAAGAACAAATTCACAACTCAAAACAAAAAAAGCCAGTGTTTTGAGTAACGTTTACGGAGTAAGATGTCATGAGAGAGGCAATTCAATCAATCTTCAAATCTCAGCCCAAAGGCTCAGGGTCAGCCCAAAAAACCAAGGGGTTTACACTGATTGAACTCCTTGTGGCGATTATTTTAGCAGCTTTAGTGATCACGCCGCTGCTCGGATTCATGGTCAATCTCCTCGCCACAGACCGCAAAGAGCAAGCCAAATCGACGACAGGACAAGAACTGCAATCCGCCCTTGATTACATCGCTCGCGAATTAGAGCAAGCTGTTTACATCTACGATGGTGAAGGTCTTCATGGAACAGGTGACAACGGAATTGCCGATAATCTTGATCTAGATGGTGAGCCACTCTTAGCATTTTGGAAGCGGAAAAGATTACCGAGGGCGGTTGATAAAAATTTTGAAGCAGAAGGTGATCTTTGTCCTGATAATATTAGCGAACAAGCCAAGGAAAGACAATGTAATGATTACTTTGTCTATTCGCTTGTTGTCTATTCCCTGATTGATGAAGATAACGATCAGTGGTCAAACGCCGCCAGAATTGCTCGGTTTGAAATTAGTGACGGGATTAGAGACCCTAATGATTCTGATACTTATATAGTTCCACAGGATTCTGGATTTGAGCTGTTTGAGCGAGGGGGAAGCAAGTCCCTTGAGCAGGCAATGAATGCGTGGGATGGTACGGTTCAAAGCACTGTTGGTAATCAGCAGGCTGTATTAGTGGATTACATTGATCAAACTTCACCGGATGACAACGACGCTGTTTTTGTTCCAGAGGACAATTATTGCTTATCGCGTCTGGGATTAGATAGAAATGGTGATGGTGTAATCGATCGGGAAGAAGATAAAACAGACAAAAAAACGCCAGAACAGTTAAAGACTCTCCCTGACAATCCCGAATCAACTAGCTTCTTCGCTTGCGTAGACACAGAAAGGACACTGGCTCAAATCTACATCCGAGGCAATGCCCTCGCCAGAATTCAAAACGATGCAGAATATGCTGAAGATTCTCCCTACTTCCCCGAGTCAACGATTACAGTGGATGGGATTGGATCTATCGAATAATCTTGAGCAACAGATGTAAAAGAATACCCCTTAACTCACCGACGGCGGTCATTGGTCATTGGCAAAACCTGTACATTCATAAATAAATCAAAAACAACACAACATAAGATTATGAATAAATCAACCTTATTAAAAAAATACACAAAACTAGCTACTCGTCAAACTCAACAATCTTGGCGGGAAGACTCAACCAAAGGTGAAGCTGGATTCAGTCTGCTGGAACTGGTTGTAGTTGTCCTGATGATTGCCATTCTATCCGCTATTGCTGCACCGGGTTGGCTGGCGTTTGTTAACCGTCAACGAGTCTCGAAAGTGAATGATCAGGTATGGAGTGCCTTACAGGAGGCTCAACGGGAAGCGAAACGGACACAACTGAGCTATAGCGTTAGTTTTAGACAGTCGGCTGGAGAACGTCCCCAAGTGGCGGTTTATCCCACACAAGACAGGAGTGGTGACGATATTGATTTAGACAACAATAGCAACGCCTGGAGACCTTTAACTGAAGGGTTAGACATTAAACCTGAACAGGTTACTCTCTGCTCAAATATTGATAGCAATAAAGATAATGAACAAGCAGCTTTTAACTGTAATTTAGATACAGAAAGAACAATTATCTTTGATTATCAAGGTAATCTAGCGCTTGTTGATGGTGAAGAGCCAGACATTGGTGATGGTATTAATATTACCGTAGCCGTACCCCAATCTAATGGTGACCCCATTGAGGCTACAGCCCGTTGCGTTGTCGTTAAAACCCTAATTGGGTCAATGCAAATTGGGAAAAATTCACAAGATTGCCAGTTCCAGTAGTCATTTGACAATGGGCAGTGAGTCAACTTGCCTCTTATCTATAAAAAGAGTGAATTTATCAATTTATATTAACTTTCAATACGTTAAGATTGATTAAATAAAGTTTTTTGTCATCCCCCTATGCATAAAAAAAATATTGTCGCAAAATATCATAAGGGAGTTGCCTGAGGAGCATCCCATTTAAGAGAATTGTAGCCGATTATTGATTAGGTGAGTAGTAGGCACTAAGCGTACCTGAAAAGGCTTTACAGCAGTTTGCTCTGCTATGCGGTACATTGTCGATCCCCCTCACATCCCCCTTAAAAAGGGGGACTTTGATCTACTGTACTTTATTACAGAATTAAGCGCTGTATTTCCAAGCAGGTTTTGTGCTGATACCAAATCCGCCTTGATCACCCCATGCAAGAGGAGGCGATTGAAGAGGAGGCGATTGAAATCGCTGCTACACAAACAAAGTCCGCAAGGTAAGGACTAGGTTATCACGGGGGTAGCGTTCGCCGGATTTGGTATGACTACCAACAGAGCAAGATGCTCCCATTGCGATGAGTACTCTGCTAATCGGTTCTGACATTGCGCCCAGCGACTAGAAGTCATGGCTAAACCAACAAAGACCCCCTACCGATGTGACACAACTAAAATGCTGGGATAGATTGGCTTCGTAGGTTGTAGGTTGGGTTGACGCCTGTTACCCAACAGAATCTAGGACTAAAGTCCTCACTACGAACCCGTCTGATTAGATAGTCGCTGTTGGTTGTGTACAAAAGGTCAAAACTCAGATTCCAGATGTAGCCAGTTGCATCTGTCAAACAATAGATTTACCCTCAAAGCAGATTGCTCGCATCGTAGCAGGGAACTTCCGACACGTTGGTTCGATAACGGTGAATTTACCATGCTACACAGCAAACAATTAACCCCAAAACCCGTTCCCAGCGCCCTAGCTGGATATACAGTCCTGGAGCTAATTCTAGTTATGATCATAGTCGGGGTAGTGAGTGCGATCGCGGCTCCGGGTTGGCTACAGTTTGTGAATGTCCAGCGCTTGAATACGGCTCAATCTCAAATTTACCAAGCCATGCTAGAGGCGAAAAGTAATGCGTTGCGAGAGAAACGGACTTGGCAAGTGAGCATCCGACAGGAGAATGAGCAGGTTCAGTGGGCGGTGCATCGGGTTGATACCGACTTTATCCCACCGGGCGTTCAATGGCACAATCTTAACCAGGATATTAAGGTTGACATGGAAAAAAATGACCAAGATGTCTACGAGACAACCCTAGATAGTCCGGGTCACAAAACGATAACCGGACCCTGGCGTGTCCAGTTTAACTACAAAGGTAATACCAATGGACAACTAGGACAGATTACGCTAATTCCAAAAGACCATAGCCCGGTTCAACGTTGTGTTTATGTGTCTACATTAATTGGAACCTTGCGGATGGGTTATGACCAGGATAAACCCAATAGTAGAGGTAAGTATTGTTATTAAGCTCCAGCCCGGAAACGAAATAGAATCAATTTACGGTGTAGTAAAATGACCCTACGGAACAGATCCCCCCTAGCCCCCCTTCAAAAGGGGGGAACTATTGGTATGGATATTAATTCTCTGTTGCAACCCTATCAACGTTTTGGTGTTCACCTGGGTTTGGAACGCATCCAGCGACTTCTGGCGGCGTTGGGGAATCCCCATCAGCGTGTGCCGATGATTCATGTGGCGGGAACGAATGGGAAGGGTTCGGTTTGCGCTTATCTTTCCTCGGTTCTCAGTGAAGCAGGGTATCGGGTGGGACGCTATACGTCTCCTCATTTAATTGATTGGACGGAACGGATCTGTATTAATCAATACCCGATTTCTACGACAGAACTGGTTAATGTGCTGGAACAGGTGCAAGCGGCGATTCCCCCCAATACCGAAGAGTCGCCGACGCAGTTTGAAGTGATTACGGCGGCGGCTTGGTTCTATTTTGCTCAGGAACAGGTGGATATTGCGGTGATTGAGGTGGGGTTGGGGGGACGCCTGGATGCAACCAATGTCTGTGATCAGCCTTTGGCGACGATTATTACCTCGATTAGTCGCGAACATTGGCAGGTTCTGGGTTCGACGCTGAGTCAAATCGCTACGGAGAAAGCGGGTATCCTGAAACCCAATTGTCCGGCGATTATCGCCCCTCTTCCGCCGGAAGCGAAAGCTGTTGTTCAATCTCGGATTGAGGCGTTAAATTGTCCAGTAACCTGGGTAGAACCTGCCCAGGAATTCAATCGGCAAACTGTAGTCAGGGCGGGTTTTGAACCAAGGTTATCATCAATCGCGACACCCAAGTCCCTAAACCCGCCCCTACATCAAAATGCAGACGCGCCATTATGGGCAAGTTATGCGGGGATAATCTATCCATTACCGTTGCTGGGGGAGATTCAGTTAACGAATTCTGCTGTGGCGATCGCGACGTTTCAATCCCTGATTCGCCAAGGTTGGCATATCCCAGAGTCTGCGATTGTTTCCGGGATGGCAAAGACGCAATGGTTGGGACGCTTACAATGGACTGAATGGAAGAATTATCGCCTATTGGTGGATGGCGCTCATAATCCGGCGGCGGCGACAGGTTTGCGTCAATATGTGGATACGCTGAATACGCCTGTAACTTGGGTAATGGGAATCCTCTCAACTAAAGAGCATGAGGGGATTTTTAGGGCATTACTGCGAGGGGGCGATCGCGTTTACCTGGTTCCTGTGCCTGATCATAGTTCAGCCGAACCCGAAGAATTGGCTGCGATCGCGCGATCAGTTTGTCCTAATCTTGCCGATTGTCACACCTATCCTAACTTAGAAGCTGGACTACAAGCGGCGACAACCACGGCTTCTGATTCTACCATTATCCTGTGCGGTTCTCTTTATCTGGTGGGTTACTTCCTCGGTTTGTAGTTGCGCTTTAGCGCCGATATAATTTTGAGGTTAGTCCCTACGTTGGAAGGTTGATAGGCTCGCATCCCTGACTACAAACTGCATTAAGTAGTCGGCGCGATCGCTTTCCGGTTTGTAGTTGCGCTTTAGCGCCGATATAATTTTGAGGTTAGTTCCTGCGTTGAAGCGATGATAGGCTCCCATCCCTGACTACAAACTGCATTAAGTAGTCGGCGCGATCGCTTTCCCCTTCCCTTGATCTTCCTTCATCATTACCGCCTGAGGCTAAAGCTCTTACTACAAACTACATTAGTCCCTACGTTTGAGCGTTGATAGGCTAAAGCCCTTACTACAAACTAAAAACTACAAATTATCCCACATCTGGGCTGCATCGGCTACGGCTTGTTCTACCGACTTTTCTGCTAACATCGCCGCTTGTAAGTTCTCATAAATTGCGGCTTGTAATTTGTTTAAATCTTTCATTGCTGGTACTAATACTTCCGCCTCTGTTAACTGATTGGCACTAATTGCTCGTGCTTGTTCTACGGGGGAAGCATTCGGATTACTTGATAATTGCGCTTGATACTGTTCCACGGCTGCAAGGGTTGAGGGTAAAACATTTGCGGCTTGAGCAAAGGCTAACTGATTCTCGGTATTTGTCACAAATAGAGCAAAGTTTAAGGCGTCCTCTGGGTTATTTGTATCTCGGGGTATGACTAAATTCATCACCGCTACATTCTTTTTCCCGGTTTTTCCGGTAATTTGAGGAGACGCCGCTGATACTTTGGCAATGTCGGGAGCGTTGGTTTCAATTGTTTTTAGGAATTCCGCCCCAGATGCTAGTAATGCTGTTTCCCCCGCTTGATATAATTCAATGGCATTCCGATGTCCTTGGGTGAGAACTTCTCGTGGTAAGAGTCCTTTTTGATACAAGTCTACCCAATACTGAAACGCGGCAATTCCTTCTGGCGTATTAAAGGCGGCTTTTCCTTCTTCATCGACTAACTGCACACCCATCTGAACCAAGGATTCCAACACTTCACTGGAATCATTGGGAACAAAGGTGACAAAAAAGGCATAGTTTCCTGTCTTATCCTTCACCTGTTGGGCAACCTCTGCTAGTTCAGTATAGGTTGTGGGCGGTTGACTAATTCCGGCTTGCTTAAGTAAATCTTGATTGTAAATTGTTACTCGTGTGGTCAGATACCAAGGAATGCCAAAACTTTGATTATCAATGGTACTGGCTTGCCAGATTTTGGGTAAATATCGCTGGCGAATTTCATCAGGAATCGTCCCCTCTAAATTTAACCAAGCATTACGAGTGGCAAGCTGGGAGGCAAAGCTGGGATTTAAGTTAACCACATCCGGTGCGGTTTTTGCCGATACCGCCGTTAAGATTTTCCGTTCCATTTCCGCCCAGGGGACATCCACCCAGCGTACTTTAACCTCTGGGTGCTCGGCTTCAAAGTCACCGATGACTTGGTTAAAATACTCGGTAAACTGAGGCTGAAGCTGCATCGTCCAGAACTCTAGTTCTCCCGACGCTGACGGTGTGGGGGCGGGGCTACAGCTTATCAGCCAACTTAACAGCCATCCTAACAGGGCAAATTGTCCAAATTGTTTCCAGGTTTTGATCCGAATCATTGATCGTGGTTGATTGTTAATGGTTGATTGACGAATTTATCTGGTTATTCAAATTGAGATATTACACCATTTTTAAGACTCCCACATCATCCGCCAAGAACTCAAGTTCTTGGCTCAAAGCTTAAGTCCATTAAAATGGACTAAAATGCTGATTCGGCTATCAATCCGGTGGGCAGTACCTACCCTCTGAAGGGGTGAAAAGCTCGCGTCAAAGGTAGGCAGGGTGTGGGGTATGGGGTGTGGGGTGTAGGGAAAATATTAGAGAAACTAAATTTTGTCACCTGAGTTAAGGGTTGTCAAAAAAAATCAATCCCTTTTTCCCTGTTCCCTGTTCCCTTCCCTCACTCATAACTGAATCCATCGGGTAATATCGCCCCCGTTAATGTCGCACCACGCAGGTTAACTTGATCCATATTGGCATCGAGCAACACGGTTTCTAGTAAAATTGCATCCGTTAAATTAGACCAGCACAGTTTAGCGCGATATAAATTAGCTTGGCTAAGATTAGCGCCTCGTAGCGTTGTCCAACAAATACTCGCGCCTCTCAACTTCGCCCTAATCAGGATGGCTCGGGTCAAATTCACACCATTGATTCGAGCCTGACTCAAATCAACTTCGGTTAAGTCGGCTTGAGTAAAGTTAGCGCCATGTAACAGGGCTTTGTTCAGATTTGCCTGGGTTAAGTTCGTCTCTAGGAAAATTCCATTGGTTAAATTCGCCTTGTCTAAATTAGCGCTAATTAATGTAGCATAAGAGAGATTGGTGCGGCTGAGTGAAGCGTCAGTCAATTTTGCCTGATTTAAGTTAGCTTCCCGCATTATCGCTTCACTGAGAATTGCTTCCGACAGATTGGCACGACTGAGATTTGCCCTATTCAAGGTTGATGCTCGCAAACTGGCATTAATTAAATTGGCGTCACTCAGATTAGCTTGGGTTAAGTTACTCGAAATGAGGTTCGCTTCAGCTAAATCTGTGCCAGCTAAGATGGCTTGAGTGAGATTCGCTTCTCGCAGGTTAACCAGTTTGAGAGACGCCCCAGTCAGATTGCTTTGGCTTAAGTCCGATCCTCGCAAGTTGGCGTGAGTCAGATTGACGCCACTCAGGGAGGCGTTTCTCAGATTAACTCGTCTGAAGTCCCGTTCCCCTACTGCATAACGTTTCAGCAGTTCATCGGCATCCATAGGTGATTGCCTAGGTAGATGTGTATCAAAGGCATTAAATTATCAAGTTTACCTTAAGGGATTCATGATGGGTGAGTCGTGAGTGATAATGAAGAAATTGTCCTGTAGCAGGGTAGGTGATGGGGTGATGGGGTGATGGGGTGATGGGGTGTGTAGAGACGTAGTCGGCTACGTTGGGAACGCAGTCGGGGCGGGTTTAGTCGCATCTGGGTGAGGCAAGAAATGATAGTAGTAAAACCCGCCCCTACATACGCTTTTCCATTGTCCGTTCCCTGTTCCCTGTTCCCTCTTCTTTGACAAATGACAAATGACCAATAAAGAAGGAAAATAAGCCAATGTCAGACAACCTGAGAAGCAAAGTCGTTACCCAAGGTGTACAACGATCGCCAAATCGTGCCATGCTGCGTGCTGTTGGTTTTAGCGATCGCGATTTTACTAAGCCGATTGTGGGGTTGGCGAATGGATATAGTACAATTACGCCCTGTAATATGGGCATCAATGACTTAGCACTACGGGCAGAAGCCGGACTTAAACAGGCTGGGGCAATGCCGCAAGTCTTTGGCACAATTACGATTAGTGATGGTATCTCTATGGGTACTGAGGGGATGAAATATTCCCTGGTGTCGCGGGAAGTGATTGCCGACTCCATCGAAACCGTCTGTAATGGTCAAAGTATGGATGGGGTGCTGGCAATTGGTGGCTGTGATAAGAATATGCCCGGGGCGATGATTGCGATCGCCCGCCTAAATATTCCCGCTATCTTTGTCTATGGGGGAACAATTAAACCCGGACATCTGGATGGACAAGATTTAACCGTTGTCAGCGCCTTTGAAGCGGTGGGACAACATAGCGCGGGTAAAATTACGGAAGAACAACTGGTGGCGGTGGAACGAAACGCTTGTCCCGGTGCGGGTTCTTGTGGGGGAATGTTCACCGCTAACACCATGTCTTCAGCATTTGAAGCCATGGGGATGAGTTTACCCTATTCCTCGACCATGGCGGCAGAAGATGCCGAAAAAGCCGACAGTACGGAAAAATCCGCAAAGGTTCTCGTGGAAGCGATTCGGCAGCAGATTCTCCCCCAACAGATTTTAACCCGCCAAGCCTTTGAAAATGCCATTTCGGTGATTATGGCAGTGGGCGGATCAACGAATGCGGTATTGCATTTACTGGCAATTGCCCGGGCGATCGGGGTAGAGTTAACTCTGGATGACTTTGAAACGATTCGCGCTAGAGTTCCGGTACTGTGTGATCTCAAACCCAGTGGTCGATATGTGACCACGAATTTGCACCAGGTTGGCGGGATTCCCCAAGTGATGAAAATGCTGCTGGTTCATGGTTTATTCCATGGTGATGCATTAACGATTACCGGGAAAACCATGGCTGAAGTATTAGCGGATGTACCCGATGCACCGCCCTCGGATCAAGATGTGATTCGTCCCTGGGATAATCCCATGTATACTCAAGGACATTTGGCGATTTTAAAAGGAAATTTGGCAACCGAAGGCGCGGTGGCGAAGATTACCGGGGTGAAAACGCCCCAAATCACTGGTCCGGCGCGTGTGTTTGAATCCGAGGAAGCCTGTCTGGAGGCAATTTTGGCGGGTAAGATTCAGGCTGGAGATGTGATTGTGGTGCGTTATGAGGGACCCAAAGGGGGTCCGGGAATGCGGGAAATGTTAGCCCCCACATCAGCAATTATTGGTGCAGGATTAGGGGATTCGGTGGGATTAATTACCGATGGTCGCTTTTCCGGTGGGACTTATGGTATGGTAGTGGGTCATGTTGCCCCAGAAGCCTTCGTTGGCGGTGCGATCGCATTAGTCCAAGACGGGGATTCGATTACCATTGACGCCCCAGCGCGATTATTACAGATCAATATATCTGATCAGGAACTGCAACAACGCCGCGCCAATTGGCAACCGCCCAAACCCCGGTATACTACAGGGGTGCTGGCGAAGTACGCTAAATTAGTCTCCTCTAGTAGTCTGGGTGCGGTGACGGATTTCGAAGCGGTGATGAATCAGATTACAGAATGATGGGGAGATGGGGAAGCAGGGGAAGCAATGTAGAGACGTAGCATGCTACGTCTGGGAGCAGGGGAAGCTGTTCCTTCCTGTTCCCTCTTGGACTAACTGATTTCCTTTTTTGTGCATAATTGTTAAAATATGAAGCAATTGTAATATTTTGTAGCGATTCTGGAATTTGAAGCCCATTTTAGTTTAGGAGTAAGGGATTATGGCAGATAGAACAACAACCAAAAATAAAAGCACTCAAACTGAAACCCAACAAGCGTTGGCAAGAAGAACCCCCAACACCACAGTCCTTGACGTTAAGCCTTTACCGAACAATCGTCCGATCGCGCCTAATTCGACTGAATCGAGCGACGAACTTATGGGGTATTTGGACTAATTCCCTTCTAGAGGTTAACAATGCCGATTTCCTAGCTGGAGATCGGTGTTTTTTATAATCGTCATAAGTTTGACCGGACATGATATAGCGCTACGCGGGGAGGGAATAGGCAATAGGCAATAGGCAATAGTGAAGACAAAAGCTTACCTGACAAGGGATTGAGCGATTTTAATTTTTCTTTTATGTCCTAACCTTAGTGGGTAGTGCTATATCAGATGTGCATTTAGGCGATCGGTAAATTCTCAAGATTCAACAACCCTGACTTAGCTGACGCTTGAAGTCAGGGATTGCTAGAGACAAATCTGGCAACGCAAGAGTTGAATACCGCACTGAGTCTCAACTTGGTACAGACCTCCGAATACCTCCCTAGTTCGGATTAAATCTAAATGATTTTGGGGTAAGGGTAATTTGCCAAGTTTGACAGCAGAAATTAAACATTTACCCAGTAAAAATTTAAGCCCAGGAATAGTTAATGCAATCTTTAAAGATTTACAACCATTATGTGGTGTGCCTACTTATGAGAATCAAATTAACTCCCCGGTTTCTTGCAGCGAGTGTAACCGCCAGTAAATTCCTTCATGACGCAACAGTTCATCATGACTACCGATTTCCACAATCTTACCCTGATCCAGTACCACAATTTTATCGGCATCGCGTACTGTGCTAAGTCGGTGAGCAATAATAATGGTGGTACAGGTTCCCTGAATCGTCTGCATCGCTAACTGAATCGAACGTTCAGACTCGTAGTCCAAACTAGAGGTAGCTTCATCAAAAATCAGGACATCGGGTTCAACTAATAGCGCCCTGGCAATTCCTAGCCGTTGTCTTTGTCCGCCTGAGAGTCGCACACCGCGTTCACCAACTATAGTGGAGTACCCTTTGGGTAATTGGTCGATCACTTCGTCTACTCTGGCAATACGACAAGCCTCTTGGACTTTCTGGAAGCTAACGTTGGGATTACCGTAAGTCAGATTATCTAATAATGTTCCGTTAAACACATCAACATCCTGATGAACGATCGCCAAACGTTGACGATACCCAGTCACATCCAACTGGCGAATGTCGATCCCATCAATCAAGATGCTACCTTGATTCGGTTCAAAATAGCGAAATAAGAGTTTAACCAACGTCGATTTACCCGAACCCGATCGCCCGACTAATGCGATCGTTTGACAGGGTTCAATCTGTAAATTAATATCCTGCAATACGGGACGTTTAGCATCATAACTGAAACTCAAGTGCTGTAACTCAACTTTGCCCGGAAATTGATAGGATTTGGCGCTATCAGCCGGATCTAAAACAATCCCCGCTGCATCTCTTCCTCCAGGAAGCTGCATGAATTCATGCAATCGAACCATAGAAGCATAGCGACGGGCAAAGGTTTCCGAGAGATCGTTGATGGGTTCGAGTTCAGCGTAGGCAATGCTGGATAGGGTTAACGTCGTGATAAAATGCCCTAATGAAATATTGCCTTGCACCGTCGCCAACAGGGTTAACCCCAAAATAGAAAAGACACAAATTTGGATCACCGTTCGTTGCCAGGTGGCTAATTTAACATATCCTAAATGGATGCGATACAAGACAAATTTGAGTTCCCGGTTGAGACGCTGGCGCTGTCGGTTGAGTTCGGTGGCTTCTGTGGCAAAGGCTTTGACGGTTTTGATATTAGTGATGATTTCTGAGGTACGACTTTCCGTATTTTCTTGATGGTGATCTAATAAGCCTTCCTCAATAATCAGTTCCCTGAGATTTTTGAGACTGAACCCCAAGATAAACACAAAGGAAATTAAAAATAATAAAGCGATACGCCATTCAATGAACCAGATCACCACAAAAATGCCGCATACCCGTGCCAGTTTGGGAATCAGTTGTCCGGCAATTTCCGGATAAGTCCAGGTATGATTGGCTAGACCTTTCGCGAGTCGTCCAGCAATTCGTCCGGGGTTATTTTCATCGTAAAATTCTAGCGGAAGCGTGAGAATTTTGCGGATAGCGTTTTCTGACTGATCGCGACGGGCGCGTAAGGGGATTGCCCAGTGAAACCAACTGCCTAACCAGGGTTGAATCGGTGCCCTGACGACAGTGACGATGAAAATGATACCCAGTAACACAGCCAGAGAGAGGGACTGATTGACGCGAGTTTGGGTTAAAGTGGCGACTGTGGTGATTACCGTTTGCATCAGCCTATCCAACGGTTGATCGGATAGGACATTGAGAATCTGCCCGATCGCATAAGGCACCGCTAAATCAATCATTTCAAATAGACTGGCAGCCGTTATGCTAAAAATCGAGATGCCCCAGTACGGTCGATAATAGGTGAGAATATCTCGAAATGTTGCCATTTCTATTATCTGGTTGCATAACAATATATTTTTCTATTTATAACGAATAATCAATAAATCCAGCAAAAACTGGATTGGTAATCAAAATTCTCTTGTCCTAATTCCCCATCCCATCAATGATACATCTGTAGCCGGAGAAGGTAGTGACCTAGGCGCACTTTACCCGACCAGAGTTCATAGTCAAGTTCCAAGCTTTGGGGTAAAGGGTATCCCTCTAGTTTCAGCATCCGGGTATAGTTTCGCAGTTGCAACGACTGATGGTTCTTGGTCGCCTTATTATGAAGCCAATAGCGACTGATACCGTACACCCCCCGTTCCCAACGATGACGATAACTTAAGTTACCATTTGCCTGCATGGTCATAATCATCCGATAGGGGGAAATTTCGAGCCACAAAAGTCGCTGGGGAGTGCGCTTGACGACATCTGTGACACCCGTTTGAGGGGGGTGTCGGGATTCCCATTCCGGGATTGAGGGTTCTCTTAAGAGTAAGTGAAAGCGATCGCGTTCTTTTTGATACAGCGTAGCCGCCGTTTCAATCGTGAACCAAATCGGCAGATCCGTCGATACAACCGAAAGACAAACAGGTAAGCGGTGATGTGTGAGCATGGATCTTACAAATGTAAAAGCAGACGGATAGCATACTTTCCTACCAACCCTGTGACGGCAATCCGGGAAGGAAATGGTCAATCGATCTGATCAGTTGATAGGTTTATTCTAGAGTACAAAGCCAGGTAAGGGAAAATCAATTAACATTCAACCTTCACCCGTCAACACTTAATTAACACCTGTCCCTACTCAATTCCCTTTTCCGATTTTCTAGCTCGTCTGGCACTTTTGCCAAACGCGAGAAAGCCAAAAACCAGCCAAGCGACGAGAATCCCGCCTGTGAGCAACAAGATGGAAACCAGACCAAATCTAGCAATTAGACTCGGTGCGGCGGCGGTGAATAATCCACCGCCAACAATGGGTTCAAAAAATAACTGTTTGTAGGCAAAACTTTCAAAGGCACCGGATCGATTGTCAGGGTCAACCATTCGCAATAATAAAATACCTGTGGCGGTGACGCCCATGGATTGTCCCAAATCACCCAGCCCTCGTTCAAACCAGTAGGAAGGAATCACGCGCGGGGCGAGATAAAGGAAGGCAAAAATATTCCAAGCAATTCCAACAACACTCAGTAGCAGAAAAGCACCCAAGTTAGCACCCAGTACCTTCAGAGAAATTGTCGCTAAGGCGGTGACAACAACAATATCTAAGGCGACTCCTGCAATATTATTCATTAAAGGACGAATAATTAGCGGATGGAGTCCTAATCGTTCCATTAGCAACTGGACTATAATTCCACCCACCAGCGCCATGGGAAATAGGGGAACATAACTCATCAGTTCAAATCCACCGACACCCCATGTCACCGACTCGATCCAGACTAATCCTTGCAGAATCAGCCACCCGATCGCGATCGCTAATCCAACAAAGCCAAAGTGCAGCGACAGCGGATCAACCAACATATTCCGCATCAAGCGCGATCGCGAAGCGTGTTCCGAAGGAACGTATCGCGCCCTGCGGATTTGCGGCGTTTCACTGTGGGTGTAATCCTCAAACCATTCCGGTTCAGCTACATTTTGCTGAACACCTTGCACATAGCCTTGGCGTCTCCCCCAATTCGCCAGTACCGTTCCCGTGACAATCCCTGACACAATCCCTACCGTGGCTAATCCTACCGCCAAGTCAGCGCCATCGGGAAATCCCAACTCTTGAAACGTTCCCGCCATCCCTGCGGCGGTACCATGTCCCCCTTCAAAGGCAATTTCAATTAAAGCGGCTGCTGTGGGATCGATTCCAAAGACAGGAATCAGAATGAACAAGGTGAGTAAAATCCCAATTACATATTGTCCCCACGCCAAACTTTGACCAAATACAACCTGAGGTGCAGCCTTATTCCAGATGTCTCGGGGATGGGGAATGGATTCACCCAGAAACAACGCGGCGAAGACGATATTGATAAATACCCCAGGAGACTGTGACCACACCTCCCGAATGGACTCAGGGAAGACACCATTGGCTAGGGGTGAATTTGGATTGGCGATCGCACCCAAAACTTGGGGTCCCAACACCAGCGCCACCACACCCGCGACAATGGATTCGGGGATGTAGAGTTTCTGTATCCAACGGATTTTTTGGTGAATAAACCGCCCCACTAGAATTAGGAGTGCAACCAAGATAAAGGCGAAAAGGGCATCTTTAAGGTTAAGCATGGAAAAACTAAATATGCTGTAATGTTCGATTTTATCTTGGCTTTAAGCAACTCAAGCGTTGTACTTAGGGTGAATGGCATTGAAATAAGCATGAGGAAATCGCCAAAACCTTGGATATGCCGTAGGGTGGGCATTGCCCACCCACCTTAAATCAGTGACATTCTACTTAGGGTTCAGTCAACACTTTTTTTCCTTGCGTATCACCTTGGACGTGCAGAATCAGGCTTATTTTAGCGTTCGTCAGGGAAAGATAGTGGGCGAGAAAATTCCCGACTTGCCTGATCCTAATACACTGCTATATAACAACAAAGCCATATTGATTTATAATTATGTTTTGATATTAACAGATCTCAGATATTCATAACATCAGCGATGGGGTATGGGTATTTAATTGAGTTTGTCAGTGATCGCTAATCTTTGCAAAACTATCGGATCTGATAAAATCGTTCTAAATTTGAGGATTTACAATTAACCAGTTTTTCTGTAATCTTGACCTCTCTGCCTAAAAATGCATAGCCAAAAAGAAACACTTGAATGGGTTAAAACAATTCTTGCTCCCAGAAAACTCAGCCAGATTGAGACCATTGTGTTAGACAGGGCGTTGTCAGGAAAATTATATCGAGAAATTGCTAAAGAAACGGGATATGATTCGGGTTATATTAAAGACATTGGCTCTCACCTTTGGCTGGCACTCTCTCAAAGATTAAACTGTGACATTAACAAGCGAAATCTGGCGTTTATGTTAACGCAGTTTTCTCAAGGAAACACCGAACTCTATCAGCGAAAAACTCAACCAAATACCACAATAGCAGAACTCGACTTTCCCGGTCGTCCTCTTCCCGCTACGTCACCTTTATATATTGAGCGTCCCCCCATAGAAACCTTAGCCATTACCACCCTGAATCAAGCCGGGAGCTTGATGCGTCTGAAAGCACCACAACGGATGGGCAAAACCTCTTTAATTCATCGTCTGTTCGGCATTGCTGATCAGCAGGAAATGCAAACAGTTTTAGTCAATGTCCAACAGGCAGAACCCGCCATGTTCAAGGATTTGGAGCAATTTTTGCAATGGATTTGTTGGGTGATTAGCCAACAGTTGAACTTAGCTCCCAAATTTGACGACTATTGGTTTGAGGGGGCTGGGAGTAAAATGAGTTGCACAGTTTATATGCAAGAGTATTGCCTCAATGCAGTTGACACGCCTGTGGTGATTGCCTTTGACAAGGTGCATACTCTGTTTGACTATCCCGACTTAGCCAGTCATTTTTTCTCCATGGTGCGGCATTGGTACGAACAAGCCCGTACCCCAGGAAATTGGCAAAAATTACGGTTAATTATTGCCTATTCCATCGAATTAACCTTAGCAATTCAGCCTCACCAATCCCCTTTTAATGTCGGAATTCCGTTAACCTTGCCCCCTTTAACCCGCCCTCAAATTCACGAATTAGCGCAGCGTTATCAACTTGAGCAAGTCGGGATAGAAACCCGAGATCCTTTAGTTGCTCTAGTCGGGGGTCATCCTTACTTACTTCAATTGGCGTTTTACTGGTTACGTTCCGGCTATTTATCATTAGAACAACTCTTAGCAGAAGCCCCTACAGCTAAAGGGATCTATGGGGAATATTTGGAGCAACTGTGGATGATATTGGCACAGGATAAACAGTTAGAGCAAGCCTTTGATCAAGTTTTATCGAGTTCCCAGCCAATTCCCCTCGATGCTGAAACCGCTCATCGTTTAGAAGGACTGGGTTTGGTGCAACTGCAAGGACTGATGGCAAGTCCCCCCTGTGAACTCTATCGCAACTATTTTTTGACCCATTATTCATTGTAGAGACGTTCCATGGAACGTCTCTACAATGGTGCCGAACGTCCTAATCGATGTATTCCACCGGACATGATAGTTAACCCGGTGGACAAAGTTGTCGCGGCTTATCTGTAACTTGGGAGTTTGTATCAAGATAATCCTTAACCCAATCGCAAGCATAGTCTAACGGTTGCAGGTTTAAAATGTTGGCAATATTCCAAAACACCACCGCCTGATCATCTCCGGCTGAAGCCAACACCTGTCCATCGGGACGAAACACCAGACTGCGAATCCCCGAAGTATGACCTTTGAGGGTGGCTAATAATGTCCCATCCATCGTCCAGAGTTTCACCGTTTCATCAATGCTAGCCGTCGCTGCTAACGTGCCATCGGGACTAAACGCCACCCCCCAAACCGCCGCCTGATGTCCCGTTAAGGTGGTGACGAATGTACCGTCTTTGCGCCAAATTTTCGCCGTTTTATCCCCACTCCCAGAGATCAGATATTCCCCATCGGCACTAAATGCCACTCGCCACACGGCTGAATCATGGTTGAGGGTGTGCAGTAACTTGCCCTCTCGACTCCAGAGTTTTACCGTAGTATCATTCCCAGCGGTGGCAAACTGACTGCCATCGGGACTATAGCGAATATCCCAAATCGGGGCGGAGTGACCTAACCAACCTGTCAGCTTTTTACCCTGGGTATTCCAGCGATAGATATGAGCCGAGGCGGTGGCTGAGACGATTTCCTCGCCACTGGGATGCCAATCAGCCCCCATGACCACCTCATCATGATCCCGAATCGTTTGCAAAACGGTGCCATCTAGCTGGCGAATTTCGATCGTCTGATCCATTCCAGTCGATAACAGTTGGTCTTGGGTTGGATGCAATGATAAATTCCTGACGACTGCCTGTTGAGAATCCAGAGATTTAATCATTAAATCAGAGGTTGAAGTTAACAGTAAATTATCTTGATCCCCAGTCGTGACTAAGCGTTGTCCATCATGGCTGTAAATCGCCTTTAATGCTTTTCCCCCCGCTCCGTGTACAGTTTGATGGAAAGGATGGTGAATCTGCCACAGCAGGACTGTATTATCCGCGCCAGTTGACGCCAGCATCTTGCCATCGGGACTAAAGGCGACGCCCCAAATAGCGGATTGATGCCCTTTGAAGGTGTTGAGTAACGTACCGTGACGAGTCCACAACGACAGGGTTTTGTCGTGGCTACCCGCCACAAAGGTTTGCCCATCTGGATTAAAATCTATATCTCTAATGCCCGCGCTATGATGAGTCAAGGTTTTCAGCAACGTACCATCCTTGCGCCACAGTTTAATCGTTTGATCTTGGCTAGCTGTCACCAATTGTTCTCCATCAGGACTAAAGGCAACCGCATTAATTTCCGCCTGATGAGCCTTGATGATCTGTTGTCGCTGTTCATCCCGATGGAAAAGGGTTATGGTACCGTCATTTCCGCCGATAGCAATTAGATTCCCCTGGGGATTATACCTCACCGATAATCCCCCCGATGGCGTGATCTTAAAGTGATCGATAGGAGTCCCATCAATTTGCCAAAATTCCATGATACTGGGACGTCCAACCGCCACCAAAGTTTGTCCATCGGGACTAAATGCTAAATCCCAAATCCCATTTAAATCGCTTTTAATCGTGCGTTTTAATGTGCCAGAGGGAGTCCAAAGGTGAATCTTGCCATCATCAGCCCCCGTCGCCAGAAATTGACCATCCGGGGTAAATTTGACCACTCGAATTGTCGCCTCATGTGCCTTAAATGTCGAGAGTAGCTTGCCGTCTCGATTCCACACTTTAACCCTTGTATCGACTCCCGCTGTGGCAATGGTTTGTCCATCGGGACTAATATCAACGGTGAGAACGGCTGCTTCATGTCCATCCAAACGGTTGCGCTGATGAATATTTAACACCACTCGTTCTAAAATTGCATCGGCTTGAGATTGTACGGCGGGATTCACCCGTTGCCAGCCCTTGAGTTGCTGTTGACCGCGAATGGCTTCTAATAAGGCTTCAAAGGGTTGATCTGAGGCAAATAAGGCTTCAGCGGTTTGGACAATAGCTTCGGCTTCCCGCACCGATGCCCGACGATATTGATACCAAGCAAAAATCCCTAATCCAGCCGCAATCACTAAGGCACTGCTGACCCCTGCTAATAATAGGCGCTGTCGCCTTAAACTGCGTTGCTGTTCTTGGTTGCGCTGATGTTCAATGGCTAGACGGGCTTCTACTTCCTGGAGGCGGGCGGCTTCAGCTTTGGCAAGGCTTTCTTGGCGTTCTAAGGCTTGACTGGCGGATAGAAAACGGTAGTCTAAATCGCTAAGGCTTTGATTTTTTCCCCAGATTAACATCTCTTGTAAGGCTTTTCCCCGTAATAACCAAGACTCATCGCTACAATTTGAGGCAACCCAGCCATTTAAAGCTTGGGAATAGGGACGTAATTGATTGAATTGATTTTGAATCCACTCCTGATTAAAGATGGTTTGGTAAATCGGGTTTTTGACCTGTAATTTTCCGTTTCGTTTCGCCACTAATCCCGATAGTCGTAATTCCGTTTGTTCGGGACTGTCATCACTAATAATGCCGTCTTTGTCTAAAATCTGTTGATATAAGCCTAATAATCGTCCGGCGCGTTGTTCGTCATAGAGTAGACGATTGCGAATGGTGCGGAGATGTTCAGGATTGTCTTGGGATTCCCAATGGTCAATAATCTGGGTTTTGACAATTTCTGCAATCCATTGGTCTTCTGTACCCGAAGGAAGACTCAGATTGGATGCGGTTGCCATTGTACTCAACTCAACCACCCGTTGACAGAGTTTTTGAGTTAATAACGGTTGACCGCCACTCCAATGGAGAATTGCTTTGAGAATTCCTTTTGGATTGGGTAGATAATCCGGGAAATATCGCAGCAGGGGATAGGCTTCTTCTAAGTGAAAATCATTTAAATCAATTGCCTGACCAATATTAAACGGGGTGCGAGTGCGATCGCGAATTAAATCCGATGGGGTAGCCACGCCAAATAATGCCCAGGTTAATCGTTGATAGGTGGCTTGATTCTGGCGTAATTCGTGACAATACCGAATAAAGCCAAAGAAATCATTGACCGGAAAGGATAAGCTGAGAATCGTATCAATTTCATCGACAAAGATAAAGAGTCGGGTTTGGGGGAGTTGGGTAAGGATCTCATCCATTAACACCCCCAATTGTTGCACCATCGGCAAGGTTTCCCAGTCTTGCCAGCGTTGTTTGAGCGGAATTTTCCCCAATAGCTGAAGTTTGCTGACAATTGCCAACATAATGCCCCGATACCACTGCTGATGACTCACCTGTTCACTGCCCAGTTGAGTCATATCTAGATAGACACAGCGATAGCCTTGTTCGTGTAACTGTTGCTGGATTCTGACTCGGAGGCTAGATTTGCCCATTTGTCGGGCATTGAAGACATAGCAGAATTCTCCCTGGAATAGGGCATCATAGAGAAGGCGATCGGCTTGACGGGAAATATAGGTGGCGTTATCTACAGTGAGACTTCCTCCTACCTGATAGGGATGATGGCTCATATTCCTGGATTGAGATATGAACTAATTTTAACGTTCTATGGAGGTTTAGGGGAGCTACCTGTAGGGGCACGATAATATCGTGCCCCTACCATAAATGGCGTGTGTCCTTAAGTCCTAAATTTATCTTTTTGATGAACCGCCAGAACCGACCCGAATGACGTAGCTTGCTTCTGACGAAAGCGAGTTTTTCACCGTTCAGGTTAATTATGTCCACCTACTTATTAATTTTTATGCTTTTTAGGTTTATTCCCTTGTCGCCAGCCAAATTGACTCTCCCTCAAGATTTTATAATAACTTTCCTTGGATTTAAAAACAACATCATAGTCATCTTTCAAATGCCTCTTTAATGCCGAAAGTTTACGGTGTTCTGGGTGATTAATCCAATGAACTATTTCGGCTTGTTGTGTAGGCGTTAGATAACCCTTTGAACCCTTGTATTTGAGTTTAATTCCGTCGATTCCTCTTGCAGTGTATTGTCTTTGAACTTTTGCAATAAAACTAATAGAGACGCCTAGCTTATTGGCTATTTCTTGGTAGTTGAGTCCTAATAGTCTCAGTTTCACGGCTTCAGCTCTTTTGCATTCTCTCACATCTTGACTTTTAAAAATAAAGTCGTTCAATTCATTTATTTTTTCTGCTTTAGTAACGTTACTCGTATATTGAAGTGTCCGTTTGTGTTTTTCTGGACTACAAAATTTCATCTCCATGACAAATTGCAAAGCTCGGTAAAATTGCTCGATGGTATTTATTAATCCCTTTGTTCGGTTAACTTTAATGTATACCCACATTTATGGGTTTCTGTCCCAAGAGAAACCGGAAGATACTTTAACCTTGATTCAAAGGGAATTAAACTGTGTTCAAACAGGTTGACACAGACCCCATTCGACTACTTCATCCGAACGGGGTATTCAAGACAAGGAAAGAAATTGGAAGTGATAAATATAATGTAATAGTTAGTTACCCTTTCAGTATCCAGACAACGATCAGTCTAATTCCTGGTGTCGCCTGTATACTCAGCCTAAATTTTAAGGCTGATAATTTTAATCCGCTATACTTCTATATATATCATTTTTCTGGCAATGAAAAGGTCAGAAAAGTAAGGTGTTTATTTCAATGAAGGTCAGAAACGTCATATTTTTCAGTTATTATTGTTGTCTTGACAACTCGAAAGACTTGCTATAAGCTAAATAGAATAAGCTACACTTATCACTTCCATAGTTATCATAGTCATTCTCGTCGCAAGTCCATATTGTTGGGTATTCAGAAAAGCAAAATACCATCAAATGCAATAAACAGTTGGCTGCAAATACTCAGAATAGGTTCATGACCATCAATGCAACTCGCCAATATTTTCCTAGACAGGCAACAATTTTGCTGATTGACGATAGGGTCGAAAATCTGAAACCGATTTCAGACTGTTTACGAAATACTGGCTATGAAGTGCGAATCGCTAAGAGTGGTATCAAAGGCTTGAAACTCCTAGAACAGTTGACTCCAGACTTGATCGTACTGGATGTGATGATGCCAGAAATGGATGGATTTGAAACTTGCCGTCATCTCAAAACCTGGGAGAAAACCAAAGATATCCCGGTCATTTTTATGACAGCAGCAACAGATACATCGAATTCTGAGGCGAAAGTCAAAGGCTTATCCTTAGGGGCGGTTGATTACATCACCAAACCCATGCAAGTCGATGAGGTGTTAGCCCGGATTAAAACGCACCTGCATCTCCGTTTCTTAACCCTGCAACTGCAACAACAAAATATCCAACTGCAACAAGAAATTTGCGATCGCAAACAAGCAGAAGTAGAGTTAGCGGTACAAACGCGACGGTTAGCCTTACGTTCCGATATCGGATTAGCCTTAAGTCAGGAAACTGAATTATCGGCGATGCTATTTCGCTGTACTCAAGCGTTAGTTGACCATTTAGATGTCGCATTTGCCCAAATTTGGACGCTAAACTCCCAGGACAATCTCCTGGAATTGCAAGCTTCAACAGGATTATACACCCATATTGACGGGACTCACGCTCAAGTCTTAGTGGGTGATTCAATCATTGGTCACATTGCCAGTCAACGTCAACCTTACCTGAGTAATAATATCGCTAATGATCCAAACATCAGTGATCCCGAATGGGCAAGATGGGAAGAAATAGTATCCTTTGCGGGCTATCCCTTGATTGTGGAAGCTGATCTGGTGGGAGTGATGGCACTATGTTCCCGTCATCCTTTCCATCAAACCACCCTGGATACCTCAGCCTCTATTACCCATGAAATCGCGGTGGGAATTGAACGCCAGCAACTGGATCAAGCCCTGCAAGACTCCCAGCGCTGGTTAAAGGCAATTAATGAGGCGAATCCGAATATTATCTATATTCATGATTGGGTAGAAAGACGCAATGTCTATACCAACCGAGAAATCCATGTAATTTTAGGCTATACCCCCGCAGAAATTCAAGACATGGGGAACCAAGTTCTCTCGATACTGATGCACCCGGATGATTTCGACATCGTTTGGGATCATCAACACCGGATCAAATATGCCCAGATTGGTGATGTCTTTGAGTTAGAGTATCGGATGCGCCACAAAAATGGGGAATGGCGTTGGTTATTTGCCCAAGAAACGGTGTTTAAACAGAATGCAGACGGCACAACGCGACAAACCCTAGGTGCAGCAATTGATATTAGCGATCGCAAACAAATCGAACTCGCGCTACGACAATCAGAAACCCGAGAACGCCAAAAATCCCAGGCGCTACAAGAAGCCCTAAAACAATTAAAACGCACCCAAGCCCAACTGATCCAAACCGAGAAAATGTCGAGTTTAGGACGAATCGTTGGAGGAATCGCCCATGAAATTAACAACCCTGCTAACTTTATCTATGGCAATATTAGCTATGCCCGCACCTATTTCCAAGACCTATTAAAACTGGTGCAACTGTACCAAAATACCTATCCTGAGCCGACGGCAGAAATTCACCAACTGAGTGAGGAGATTGATTTAGAGTTTCTGGTTGAGGATTGGGATAAACTGATCCAATCTATGCAAATTGGCATTGAACGCATTGAGAAAATTGTGCGCTCCCTTAAAAGCTTTTCCAAATTAGATGAAGCCCAGTTAAAACCCGTTGATATTCATGAATGTATTGACAATACCCTATTTATCTTGCAGTCTAGACTTAGAGCGGAAGGCAATCGTCCAGAAATCAAAGTGATTAAGCACTATAGTCAACTTCCGCCAGTCACTTGTTATGCCAGTCTGCTCAACCAGGTATTTTTCAATATTTTCGATAATGCCATTGAAGCTTTAGATTATCAATCAATAACTCGGTCAATTAGAATAAAAACTGAACTCTCTAATCCTAACTCTGCACTGCCTCAATCCATTATTATTCGGATTAAAGATAACGGAATTGGCATGAGTGAAACTATACGTCAGCATATCTTTGATCCTTTTTTCACCACAAAACCTGTGGGTAGAGGCACGGGTTTAGGATTAGCCGTAAGTCATCAGATTGTAGTCGAACAACACAAAGGTGAAATCCGCTGTATTTCAGCTTTAGGTCAAGGCAGTGAATTTATGATTAAAATTCCTGTAATAGTAGAAACCAAAAAATGTAATGTGGTGCCAATATTTAATCGGTTATTTTAACTTAACAAACATTTTTTAAACGGAAGTTTAATGATCATCTCAGTGCCGACATCCAGTTGAGACACACAGTCCAATTCACCGCTATGCTGATTTACCACAATTTGATGGGCAATTGATAGCCCTAACCCTCTGCCTTGACCCACAGGTTTTGTCGTAAAAAATGGATCAAATATTCGCGGTTTTACACGTTCTGCTATACCTGTTCCATTATCAATAATGCGAATAATAACTTGATAGTTGTTTTGAAGAGTTGTTTTAATTTTAATCGTTGGGATAGTTTGAGGTAAATAATTGTTCAGTGGCTCTTTTTCTGTATCCCTTTCCAAAGCATCAATAGCATTATTAATAATATGGAGAAAAACTTGATTCAGTTGTCCGGGGTAGCATTCAAAGGGGGGTAAATCGCTGTATTCTTTGATGATTTGAATCCATGGCTGTCCCGCTGATGTAGATAACCGATGTTGGACAAGAAAAAGAGCGCCTTCTATTCCTTCATGGAGATCGACCGATTTCCGTTCCGCTTCATTGAGTCGGGAAAACTTCCGCAGTGATAACACCAATTCTTGTAGGCGTTTAGTGCCAACTTTCATCGAAGCCAAGACTTTGGGAAAGTCTTGGCTCAAAAAGTCCAGATTTACATCAGTTATTTTGTCTTGCAGACGCGGACTCGGATGGGGATACTCCTGTTGATAGGATTCAACTAGATCGAACAAGTCTTGGCTATAGTCCTCGATGTAGGATAAATTTCCATGAATGAAGGTAACAGGGTTATTAATTTCATGAGCAATTCCAGCAACCATCTGACCCAAGCTGGACATTTTTTCACTCTGAACTAATTGAGATTGAGTTTGCTTGAGTTCGTGGAGGGCTTGTGAGAGTTGTTGGTTTAATTGACGCAGCCGCAATCCTGAACGAACCCTGGCTTGTAATTCACTGGGTTCAATGGGTTTGGAGAGAAAATCATCCGCCCCCGAATCTAAGCCTTGGACGCGATCGGCGACTTGTTCACGTATGGTTAGTAGAATCAAAAAAATGGTGGCTAGTTGCGGATCTGCCTTGATCCGACGGCACACTTCTAAGCCATCGAGTTTAGGCATCATCCAATCGCAGATGATTAAATCCGGTTGAAGTTCTTGGGTTTTTCGGAGCGCTGCTTCTCCATCGTCCGCAAGCAGAACTTCATGACCTTCACTCTCTAACAACTCTTGGAGAATGATTTGGACGGTTATATCATCATCAACGGCTAGAATTTTTGCCATGGTTATTTGTTAGGGAATGGGCAATGGGCAATGGGCAATAGGGAATAGGGAACAGGGAATTCATGATTGACCATTCATGGTGCGGATGTATTCGCAAACTGTAGTCAGGTGTTGTTCTAACTCGCCAACGTTTTCCTGGATCGCGGCTAGAGAACCGGAACGTCCATGGTTTTCGACTTGGGCGGCTAATTCTGCGATCGCCTCCATGCCTAAATTGGCACTTGATCCTCTCAACCGATGGGCTTTTGCATAGATTTGTTCATAGTCTTCAGCAGCAATTCCGGTTTGGATATCCTTTAAATCCGCTTCCGCATGTTCGATAAAAGCGTGCAACAGTCGTTCTTGAGCCGATTTTTTACCGAGGGTGACACGCTGGAGGTGTTCCCAGTTAATTGGGGAAGTATTGAGGGTTGAGTTAATGTCTTCCTTACCATCTGCCATCTGCCCTTTGTCCTCTGCCTTCTCGTTTCCTTCTTTCATCTGCCTTTTGTCCTCTACCTTCTCGTTTCCTTCTGCCATTTGCCCTTTGTCTTGATCATGTCTAATCTGGGTTGCCCAATACTCTAACCGTTCGCTCAACATTTCCTCATCAACAGGTTTGCTGATATAGTCATCCATCCCAACTGCCGCACATCGTTCTCGATCTTCAGGAAACGCATGAGCGGTTAGAGCAATAATAACCGGATGAGTGCTACCGTAACGCTCAATCAATTTAGTTGTAGTCGCATAGCCATCCAGAACAGGCATCTGACAGTCCATGAGAATGATATCGTAGGAATTTTGCTCGACTAATTCCAGGACAACTTGACCATTGGCGGCGCAGTCGGCGTCATAACCTAACATCTGTAACTGATTGAGAATAACTTGTTGATTGATCGGATGATCTTCAGCTAAGAGAATATTCAGAGGAGTCGCAGGTTGTTTATGAGTGAAGTCTCCAGTCGTTGTATGTTGGGCGAGTTCTTCCTCCTGCTGTTCTTTAATCATTTCGGGCGCTACCGCCGCCATTAAACTATCAAATAGCCGTGAGGCTCTCACTGGCTTGAGCAAATAACTCGCCGCTCCCACAGATAGTAATTGTTCGACTTGATCCCGTTGATTCATCGGCGTCATCACCACAGCTTTGGTGTGGCTCAACGCTGAATCAGAGCGAATAGTTTGAATCAGCGACCCATCCTCGATTTGGGGCAGTTGCCAATCACAGATCACCACATCATAAGGCTGGTCAAGTCTCGCGGCTTGGCGCAGGGCATCTAGGGACAGTTCTGCGGAGTTGGCTTCATCAATCCCAATTCCCCAGGTATTGACTAAGTAACGCACCGATTGGCGGGTGGTGCGGCTTTCGGAAACAACCAACAGTTTCAGATGGGTGAGGGCAAAGGGAGTGGTGGGGGATTCAGCGTTGGTTTGGGTGTCAAATTTTGCCGTAAACCAGAACGTGGAACCTTTACCCACCTGACTTTGTACGCCGATTTCGCCGCCCATCAAATCGACCAACTGTTTGCAGATAGCTAGTCCTAAACCGGTGCCACCATATTGACGAGTGGTGGAGTTATCGACTTGGGAAAAGGATTGGAAGAGTTTTTCCTGCCCTTCTGGGGAAATGCCCACTCCTGTATCGGACACGGCAAAGTGGAGGGTGGCATTTTTGGAGGTGGCGGTTTCTAAGGTAACATGAATAACGACTTCCCCTTGAGGGGTAAATTTAATCGCATTGCTTGCCAGATTTAACAACACCTGTCGCAGTCTCGCCGGATCACCTTTGAGTTGTCGGGGGACTTGGCGGTCAACTAAGGTGGCTAGTTCTAGGTTCTTCGCTTCGGCTTGAGTGGCTAGCACATCAAGAACCGATTCGATGGAGCCATCCAAGTCAAACTCAATGGTTTCGAGTTCCATTTCTCCCGCTTCTAATTTGGAGAAATCCAGGATATCGTTGATGATGGTCAGTAAATGATCAGCACTACGGCGAATCGTTTGGGCATAGTCTCGCTGTCGCGACGTGAGTTGAGTCTGTAATAGGAGTCCCACCATCCCCAAGACGCCATTCATCGGGGTGCGAATTTCATGACTCATGTTCGCCAGAAATTTGGACTTAAACCGTACCGCTTCCAGTGCGGCTTCTCTGGCTTCAACTAACTCGTTAATCTGATCAGAGGCAATGACAATCCCACCCACCTGACCATCAGAAGTATACCAGGGATGAATTGCCCAGCGCATGTAAACAATAGAACCATCGCTACGTTCCCAGACATCTTCTGGGTTGGTGATCACTTGCCCAGTGAGCGCCCGTTGATTAATTTGTTTCCAGTGTTCCGGTACGTCTGGGATCACCTCGTAATGGCTACGACCAATGATGGATTCCCCCTCAATCCCTTGCACCATCAGCCATTTTTGGGAATGAGCCATATAGCGCATTTCGTTATCAAACATTGCCATTGCCATCGGCGCACTGGCGATAACTTGTTGCAGTTGTCGGCGTTCTCGCTCTAATGAGTCTAAGGTATTGTCGAGGAGTTGAATTTGGTCTTGGGTTTTCCTGTAGAGATGGGACTGGGTGCAAGCACTGGCAATTTGTTTAGAAATCGCTTCTAAGAGTTCGATGTCGCTGGGACTCCACGACCAACTGGTGGCGTGGATACAGATTAAATAGCCCAACGGTCCGGTTTGAGGACGGATGGGAATTGCTGAATAGTGAGCCTTTTCCAGGATATAGGTGTCCTCTGAAGCTGGAGGCGGATTTGGGGTGTTTTCTAAACCAGCATCATCCGCTTGACCATTGACCGGGGACACTTTAAAATTAACGGTCTCACCCTTGCGGAACTGAGTCTCCACGTTACCAGGAGTCGCTACCTTTAACTGTTTGGATTCGCTAGATAAACCCTCATCAGTGTACTCGTAGGCAATTCTCAACGTCTGTTTATCAAGCAACCAGCCAAAAATGACTCGTTCTAACCCCAGCAACGATGTCAATTCTTCTAAGGTAGCGGGTAAGGTGCGATCCAGGTCGAGTGAGGAATGAATGCGATTGGTCAAGCGGTTAAGCAGCGCTTCTTTGGCGGCTTTAGCCCGGGTCATCTCAAAGAGTTTCACCTGTCGCCAGACGAAAATTATGGCAACGATCAATAGGGTGACTAAGACAATCGCCAGCAAGTTGAGTGACCAGATCGGACTTTCTATTTTCTCATCGTTCATGACTAAGGCAATCGACCAGTTTGCCTCTTCTAGATGGACATACGCCACATAAACGGATTCCCCTTCAATAGTTGCCTTTTGGATGCCCTGTTCTTTGTTCACCATCTGGCGAGCGATCGCGGCTAGATCCGGGTCGGGTGACTCAAGTAAACTGGAGGCGGGTTTTTCCGGCGTTCCCATTGTTTCTTGGTCAGGATAAACAATTGGTACTCCTTTAGAGTTGAGGGCAAAGGCGTAACTGTCCTTGCCAAAGGAAATTTCTTCGACAACTTCAGCAACGCGCTCAATATCAATCGCCCCCACGGTTGCACCAACAGGTCGAGGCGGTTGGGGGGGAAGTGCTAGAATCGGCGCGGCAATGGCAATAATCGGTAATTCCGTTGCTCGACTAATCAAGGGATCAGAGACGTAGACTTTTCCCGCCATCGCCTGTTGAAAATATCGGCGATCGCTGACATTCCCCTGACCTTCATTGCTGCTTTGAAAGGTTCCATCTGCCCTGATCAGGGAAAACGAGGTAAAATCCCGGCTGCGTTGGACTTCCCGTTCCAAGTACGGTTTAATCTGCGACCAATCCATCGATCGCAAGATCGGGGTACTGGCGATGGTTTCGACTTCAGCCTTGCGCGTGGCTAGCCAGCGATCGATTTCACTGGCTTCGGCTTGCACTGAATTGAGCGCATTTTGCTTCAGGTTTTCCAGGATTAGCTGGCGCACTCCAAAATAGCTGACTGTGGCGACAGCGCCAATCGCCACCGTGGTTAGACCCACTATCATCCAGACTAGAAAATGACGGGGACGCCAAGACTTGTGAGGCTGTACCAACGGTTGCTGGTCATTCTCTTGGGGGGTCGTTTCTAGAAAGGAGGGCTTGTTCATCATTAATCAAACGTCAAAACTCTTGACTGGGTTGAGCTTGGGGGAAAAGTTGGTCAATTTAAACCGTGCTGAAGCAGGTGTTTTCACCATCAGCAGTTGACTAGAGTTCTCAACAAGTTAGGTAGGAATAGCCTAGGCAAAGGTGTGTGAGTCTCAGATGTTCTCGATAATCCTTAAAATAGTTCTAGTTTTCTTGTATCACATCCGTGCCAGACCTTGAGCGCTAGCCATTGAGCTAGGCGCTGTTCGTCGTCGGCGCTTGAGCCACGATAAGCTTTGATGCTAATTGTCGGTTATAGGTGCAGTCCTTCGCCCTTGGGCTACTGATTTGATATTCAGACTCGTTCTGAAATTTATCCGGGTTAACGCAAAAACGACAGGAGTGCAGGCTTTATGTCAGGATCTTAGCGTTGTAAAAGTTCTCGCTAGATAGATAGTAGAGTTAAACCAAACAGGTAAAGGAACTCGATCACTTCTCTCATTGTACCTAGTTTTTTATCCTCATCAGCAACCGATTTAAGCCTCCCTTTACCTGGATTATTTATTCCAGTTTTAATTGTATAAGGTATAATACAGCTCGGTGCTAAGTATTTATACTCTTTAACGCTTAAAAGCTGGAACAGGCAACCGCTTAAGACAGGTTTAAGCGTTGAGAGTCTAGAGCGTAGAATCCTTTCTGATGGCTGATTTTCGTTCTTTCCGTGTCCCATCAATCAAGCCAAATATCATAAGATAAACTTAAGTTATTGGTAGCAAAACCTTTGATGTCAAGTTTCCACCACAATTCACCGTAAGTGTAATAATTTGAGCCTCCATCAAGGACATTGCCGCAGACGATACGCCTGTTCCCGGATTCACGGGATGCGCTGGAAAGCAAGCAGCGCTTAGACTTAGGCGTAATGCATTCCCTTTGGCAATTTTAATACAAGTTGGCTGGAGTTCAATCCTAACGGGTGTTGTTTCTTGACCCAGACTTACAGTCGCATACCCCTGAGTGAAATTATAAACGATCCCATTAGGAAAGACTTCCGATAACACGGCACAGAGATCAAAACTCGATTGCTCAGCGTGGCAGAAAACCTCTACCGCGACATCCCCCATTAGATGGAAATCGTCAGTAAACGCGGCTGAAGTATAAGTTAAAACATCAGTGCGGCTATCAATAGTAGAACGATCAAAAGAACCCGCAGGTATTGCTGCATGACCTCCCAACGCTGGAACCGGACGCCAGGGATCATGAACAAAGACATCAGTTGCAGCCGATAAGACGGACAATGGGTCAGATAATTCCGATTGGGGGATAAGAGTCCCGGAATCATCTCGCACACTAGCTAAACCTGTGCTGGAAAGATAATAGGATTGCTGATTATCTGACAACCACCTATCAAAATAACGCCATTGATTACTGCCCATTTCAAATAAATAGACAGGCGGTTGATTCAACAATCCGCTATCAATTCCCTTGAGAAACTGATCAAACCAACGCACTTGTAACCTATCCACAGGACTTACCGCCTCTGCGCCATAATCTCTTGCGCCAACTTTCCGTCCCCAAGGCAGATGCGCCCAAGGTCCTATAATCAAATGCTGGGGAAAGTTACTCCGATTTGCCATTTCTTTATAGAGGCGCAGATTGCCCCGGAGATACGGATCAAACCAACCGCCAATATGCAGCATTGGTAAGTCTACGTCGTCGAGGTTAGGGGAGAGTTTTTGCCAATACTCTCCGGGTTGAGGATGATTTAGCCATTCATAGTAAAACGAATTTGGCGCATATTTGCTTAAACTCTCAATAAACTTAGAGGATGGATGATAAAACGGCAAATTGCGAGAGGCAGTATAGAGAACTTGATAAGCAATAGCATCACCCTTTAATCGGGCAGTTTCGGCGGCTAATTGTACTGCCCAGCCTAAATTTACTTGTAAACAAAATGCCCCATTTTCATACGCCCAATCTGCATATAAATCATACGCCATCATCGCCGGACAAATGGTTTTCAACGCGGGCAGATTTGCCGATGCTGCATATAGTTGAGTCATCCCCTGATAGGAAAAGCCATACATGCCCACCTGTCCATTGCTACCGGGTAACTGTGACACCCAGTTAATGGTATCAATGCCATCAGCAACCTCGTGGACAAATAGCTGAAACTCTCCCCCAGAGGTTCCCCGTCCCCGCACATCCTGAATCACGACAATATACCCCTGGGTAGCATACCAAGTAGGATGGGCATAGACTACCGTAGACGCGATCGCCCTTCCGTAAGGTTGTCGCATCAGGAGTACAGGTAAGTCTGTATCAGTATCGGGATAGTAAATATCAGCATCTAGACGAATTCCATCGCGGGTTAACAGGGATGCTGTTTGTTTATGAATTTTGTTCATGGTTCATGGTTCATTGGCATAATTGAAAAAGAAATAAAGGGTTTATAATATGACAGCTAATCCTCGCGTTACGGTTTGGAATGAGTATCAAGTGGAAAAACAAAAACCTGAGGTTGCCCAGATTTATCCTGATGGGATTCATCACGCGATCGCACAACATTTGCAATCCTCAGGATTAACAGTTAAAACTGCAACATTAGACCAACCTGATCATGGATTAACTGATGCCATCCTTAACCAAACCGATGTTTTAATCTGGTGGGGACACATTGCCCATGATCAAGTACAAGACGCTATCGTCGATAAAGTCCATCAGCGTGTGTTGTCTGGCATGGGTTTAATTGTATTGCATTCGGGTCACTTTTCCAAAATTTTTAAACGACTGATGGGTACGTCATGTAGTCTCAAATGGCGCAATGATGGCGAAAAAGAACGACTTTGGCTTGTTGATCCATCCCATCCCATTGCCGCAGGTTTAGATGAGTCCTTTGAACTGGCGGCTGAGGAAATGTACGGCGAGTTTTTCGATATTCCTAATCCGGATAGTTTAGTATTTATCAGTTGGTTTGAGGGGGGTGAAGTCTTTCGCAGTGGCTGTTGTTTTCACCGAGGCAAAGGTAAAATTTTTTACTTTCGTCCTGGCGACGAACTTTATCCTACTTATTATCAGCCAAATGTATTGCGCGTTATTACCAATTCCGTGTATTGGGCAAGTCCTTTAAATTAGTTAATTGTTGATTGTTGAACTCGTCACCTTGTTCGAGGACAGGGTTTTATGTAGGGGCGGGTTTAGGAACTTTCGTTTCGTCATTGATGATAACCTATATTCAAAACCCGCCCTGATTCTAGGTTTCAATCTCTTACAAATGACATAAGACAAATGACAAACGAATGATAATCTCCACCGTTCCCGTTTATTGAACTACCTAATTCCTTACTATTGCCTATTGCCTATTGCCTATTTAACACGGAACCACCGCATCAGTACGTCCCAAGACGCGAAAATCTTCCTCATCCAAATCTACAGGTGTACCGCTGCGAATCAGTTCAACAAAATCCTCATTGGGAACCATGAAACATAACGCATATAAACGACCTTGACCTGTATTTATAATTTCATGAATACCCGTTGGTGGCACTAACAAACTATCTCCTGCCCGAAACGGCACATTTTTGCCATCACACCGGGCAATTCCTTCCCCTTTAAGGATAAAAAACATTTCTACAGCAATCTGATGACGATTCGGGGGAGTTTTGCCGCCTTGATCAAAAATCTCCACACAAACAGTTAATGATGAATCCGCGATCGCCGGATCGAAGATAATAGCTAAACGGTTGCTATCCTGGGGACTAATGCGATAGGCTTGGTAGTCCTTGGGGGATTTAATCACGGGAATCATACAACGGGATTCCATGGGTAGTTTCTCCTGAAATTCGTCATTGGTCATTGGTCATTTGTCATTCCTTTTTGATGCAAACCGTTAGTAGCTGCTAACTTTCCCCATTTTCCTTGCCTCTCTGCCCTCTGCATTCTGAATGTTTTACGCTTTTAAAGCTTTAACAAGTAATTGAGAATCGCTGGTAAACCCAAAACACTGATTCACATTATAAATCGTGGCTTTAAAGCAGTAATCAGGAGACGTTGTTGCCGCACAATCTTTGAGCAAAACACAATCATATCCCAGGAAGTTAGCATCTTGTAATGTTGCCATAACACATTGATCAATGTTGACACCTGCAAAGAAAAGAGTAGTTTTGCCCATATTACGTAAAATACTGTCTAAGGGAGTATCCCAGAAACCACTCATGCGATATTTGTCAATATAAATATCTTCGGGTTCGTGGTTTAATCCATCCACAATTGCCGCAGCCCAACTGTCTTTGGTTAGCACTTTTGCCCCACTTTTAGGCAAGGGATCACCGAGTCCAATTCCTGCACCTGTAGGATTATAAACATGGCGCAATCCAGCACTAATATTGAGTAAGTCGGGACGATTTCCCCAGTTCACCCAAATCACAGGGACATTAACCTCTCGTAACTGAGGAAGCAAGGCTGTCAGAGGTTCGATTGGGTTGCGGGCTGGGGTTACATCTACGCCAATATGGGCTAACCAGCCATCGGGATGACAGAAGTCATTTTGCATGTCGATGATCAGGATGGCAGATTTAACTAAATCCAGGCGCAGGCTTTTGGTTTCGGTGGTAAGGGTAATCGGATGAGGAGTTAGGGAGGGGCGAGTCAAATCCGCGATCGCGTCATTTACTCCCCATGCATTCGGGGCGACACCTAATGTCCGTAACGGTTGATTCATGACAGTAATGATAGACATGCCAATCATTGTACTCAGGATTGCACGGCTGACCAGACATGAGCCAGAATATAACGGTGCTATCGTTCAGGCATGACTGATGCGATCGCGCTTCGCCAGGGGACACACCCTTAATCTGCGTTCGTAGTAGGCACGAAGCGTGCCATAAGCGCTCGCATCGCTAACAACAAACTCTAAAGTTAGTGTCATTTCCCTTAACTGACGTTAGGGTTTATCGTCAGCAAACTGGAAATTTATAGCGCTGAAGCACAACTACGAACCAGATTTATGCGAATAATCTTTTCCCTAAACGACTAATCAATCGTGAGTTTTACTGTTAAAAACGTTTTAATTCCCCTTGAACCAGACTATACAACTGTCGATGTCAAAATTGAGGCAGATCGGATCGCCACAATTGTTCCTCATTCGGTTGTTAATTCTGGGGAAAGGAAGACTACAGTCGATGGCGAAAATAAACTGCTTCTCCCCGGTTTTATCAATGCCCACACTCACTCCTCGGAACTGTGGCAACGGGGTATGATTCCACCCTTACCGTTAGAACTGTGGATTGCCCAACTTTATGAATTTACGCCCTTAGAACCGGAACAGGTTTATTTAAGTGCCTTGGGAACAGCCGTGGAAACGTTATTATCGGGTGGGACAACCGTTGTCGATCATTTAGTTTTAATTCCAGGGAAAGAAATGGAAACCGTTGCGGCGGCGGTTCGGGCGTATCAGGAGATTGGAATTCGGGCGTTTATTGGTCCGTTGATTCAAGATGAGTCCCTGTCCCAAGGGATTCCCGATGGGGAGGTGAACCGGAAACATGATCAGTATCATCACTCAACCGAGGAAATCCTGGCATTTATGCAGGAAGTGGTGCAGCGATTTCATCATCCCGAATCAGGAATCAACATTCTTGTTGCACCAACGGGGATACAACTCTGTTCAGACGCACTGTTCGAGGGTTGCATTGAATTAAGCGATCGCCAGAATTTATGTCGTCACGCCCATCTATTGGAAACAAAAGCACAGCAGCAACTCGCCCAAGAAAAATATGGCTGTAGTGCGGTGAAACATTTGCAACAGATGGGCTACTTGAGTCGGCGCACGTCTTTGGCGCACTGTGTCTGGTTAAATGATGCCGATATTGGCATGTTAGCCCAGACGCGATCGACAGTGGTTCACAATCCTTTGAGTAATTTGCGCTTAGGAAGTGGGATTGCACCCATTTTGAACTACCGAAAAGCGGGAATTAATGTTAGCTTTGGCTGTGATGGTGCAGCGAGTAATGATGCTCAGGATGTCTTGGAAGCGATTAAGATAGGTACGCTATTGCACAATACCACCGACTTAGAGTATCGCCACTGGATTACGCCGCGTCAGGCAATTAAGATGGCATCCTTAGGCGGGGCAAAGGGGTTGAATATAGCGGATGAGTTGGGTTCATTGACAATTGGCAAAAAAGCCGATTTAGTATTATATGATTTGACCCATTTATCTGTCTTACCCCGTACTGATCCGATCGCTTCACTGGTGTTAGGGCGTCCGACAAATGTGGTGGATACAGTTTGGGTGAATGGGGAACGAGTGGTTGCGGATGGACAAGTTACCCGCATTGACGTAGATGAATTAAGGCAGGAATTATTTGAGCAGAGTGAATGGATGATGAATCGCCAGTCTAAAAGCATTCAGCCCTTTGAGGTGCATTATCGTCAAGTAATGGGTTTAGAACATTCCTAAGTAGAGACGTTGCATGCAACGTCTGGAACATAAATGATGTGTCCTAACCGCTATGGCGGTTGCTATACCATTGCTCCCCCGGCTTCCCCAGCTTCCCCTGCTCCCCCTGATCCCTACCTTACAGGTGTAGGTTTTTTATTTTATGGTTGGGACAAGACAAGGAGGACAAGGATGGAAAGAAGACAAGGGGGAAAAACCGTACAAAATTAGGTTCGGTCAAGCTAACTTCTAAAAGCCGAAACGCCCTATTTTTCGTT